>DASQXU010000100.1:0-6248 GCA_035639555.1 Thermoleophilaceae bacterium | reverse complement strand
GAGCGATCCACGCTCCCCCTGATCGGCAAGGAGGACTTCGGCGTCGGCTCGAGCGCCGCCGTCCTGTCGTTCATCGTCGCCTTCGGGCTGGCCAAGTCGTTCACCAACCTCGGCGCCGGAGCCCTGGCGCAGCGGGTGGGCCGGCGCCGGTTGCTGGTGCTCGGCTGGGCGTTCGCGCTACCCGTGCCGCTGCTGATCGCGGTCGCCCCGAGCTGGGGGTGGGTCGTCGCCGCCAATGTCTTCCTGGGCATCAACCAGGGCCTCGCCTGGTCGATGACCGTGGTCATGAAGATCGACCTCGTCGGCCCAAAGCGCCGCGGCCTCGCACTTGGGCTCAACGAATCGGCCGGCTACGGCGGTGTCGCCGTCGCCGCGGCGGTCAGCGGCTGGCTCGCCGCCGACTTCGCGGCTCGCCACGTGGTCGTCGTTGGAGGCGCGGCGGTCGCCGTGACCGCGCTCCTCGCTTCGGCGCTCTTCGTCCGTGACACCGGCCGCCACGTCGAGCTCGAGCAGCGCGAGGGCGGCCGAGAGAGCGGAGAGCGGGCGCCGAGCTTGCGCCAGGCGTTCCCCGCGGCGAGCTACCGCGAGCGTGGGCTGCGCTCGTGCTCGCAGGCGGGGCTCGTCAACAACCTCAACGACGCGCTCGCCTGGGGTGTCGTGCCGCTGTTCCTCGCCGCGGGCGGCGCGAGCCCGTCGCAGGTCGGCCTGGTCGCCGGGCTCTACCCGGCAGTCTGGGGCGTCGGCCAGCTCTGGACCGGCCACTGGTCGGATCGGGTCGGGCGCAAGCCGCTGATCGTGGCGGGGATGCTGCTCCAGGCGGGTGCGCTCGGACTGCTCGCCGCCTCGAACGGCTCGGTCGGCCTTGCCGCAGGCGCAGCCGTGGTGCTCGGGGCGGGGACCGCGCTCGTCTACCCCACCCTGATCGCCGCGATCTCCGACGCGGTGTCGCCGGTGGCCCGGGCCGCGTCGGTCGGCGTCTACCGCTTCTGGCGCGACATGGGCTACGTCGCGGGTGGCCTCCTCGCCGGCCTGTTGGCGGACGCCATCGACTTCAGCGCGACGATCGCGATCGTCGCCGGACTGACCGCGGCCTCGGGACTCTGGGTCGCCCTCGAGTTGCCCGGCGGCCGGGCTGAGCGGTTGTCCCCCGTCGGGCGACCTGGGGCGGAGGCATAGAACCCGCTGGTCGGCGCCATGGAAGTCGGCGAGCGGCCCAACCCTCGGCCCGCTTGATCGTTGGCGTGCCTCAGCTGCGGATTGGAGGCACCTCGCCCCAGCGGTAGGTGACGATCCGCACCGCGTCGAGCTTCACGATCTCGTCGTCCCAGCCGCTCTTCGGTCCGACGCTGCGGACGACCGGGACGATCGTGATGGTCACCTCGTCGCCGGCGAGCGCCTCGCGCAGCACCTCGCTCGCGATCACGACCTTGCGCGCCCGGGTCAGCGGGTGCCCCGGCCGCGGGTCGTAGGGGTCCCGGGGCTCAACGTCGCAGTGACCCGGGTCGCCAAGGCAGCCTCCGTGGCCGAAGATGTGGTAGGAGCCGACGTAGCCGGCCTCGGGCGAGCGCTCGGTCGTCTCGTCGGCGTCCGGGTTGTTGACGTAAATCCGCCCCTCGTACGAGGAACCCGAGTGATCGACGCCCACGAGCTCGATGTCGGCGCGCGTGAAGTCGGTGTCGAGCGCCGCGGTGCTGAGCGGCGGCGGCGTGAGCGGCTTGGCCATCCCTCCTCAGCCCTCCTCATCGCGCTGTGGGCCGGCGCCCACCGCGCTCGTGCTCCCGACGGCGTAGTCGTAGCCGAGCTCGCGGACGTCGAGGACTCCCCGGACCGTGAACTGGAACGGGGCGAGCACCTTGTCGAGGTAGTCGTCGGGGATGTTGTTGACCCCCCACTTCAGCTGCCACAGGTACCAGAGCCGATCGATCATCGTGTGGTGGGCCCAGAAGATCGGATCGAACGCCGAGGTGGCGATCACCCCCATGTCGCCGCCCCGGTTTCGGTCGTCCGGGTCGATCCCGCCGGTCCAGCCGTGGATGAAGTCGTGGACGTTCTGGAGCTGGCTCGAGAAGTCGACGTACTGGGAGAGGTTCAGCACCTGGTTGATGCTCGGCAGGCCGACCGCGGGGTCGGGGGCGTCCATCGAGGGCAGCACGGCGGGGTCGCCCGGGAAGCGACGGGTCCGCCGCGCCGGATCGTCGGGCATGTCCGGGGTCGGCCCGCTGGCCAGCGGATTGGGCTTTCCGTCGACCTCCGGCTCGGAGTAGGCCGGCGGAACGCCGACCCGGTGCGAGAGCGCGGAGGTCCAGTCCCACCACGGCAGGATCGCGCCCGGGTTCTGCTCGCGCGTGACGTGGTCGAAGTTGAGGAGGTAGGCCCGGTGCCAGGGCAGGAAGAGGTCATAGGCGAACTGGCTGCCGCGACCGGGCCCGGTGCGCGAGTGGTGCCAGCAGTCGTAGCGGTTGAAGCCGTGGTACGCCCCCCAGTAGATCCAGCTGCGGTTGTCGGTCGCTGAGAAGCGCTGGGTCTTCGCGTAGGCGTCGCGAAGGGCCGCGATGTCGGCTTGCTCTACCTCGGGTCGCAGGACGACGCCCGCCACGATGACCTCAGGGCTCGGAGTGGAGGGCGCGCGACAATAACAGCGTCGCCGGCGCTCGGCCGGCGAGCGACACCCGACAGGGTGATCGACCTTCAGCTCGGATCCGACACCCATCGGCGCGGAGGCGCCCGACGGGGGCCTCAGACGCCGACGTCGCGCTCGAGGGCAGCGAGCATGCCGGCAGAGACCCGAACGCGAGCCCGATGGGGCGCGACTGGCGCAAGGAGGGTTGCGCGCATCGACTGCTCGTGGCTCTGCCGGGACGCCCCTTGTCAACGACGCGGCGTCGCCATGCTAAGCGCTCACTCCCGACCGCCCCCATCGCCGCCGGGCGCGACGCTCAGCCGCCGGGAGCGCGGGCGTGGACGGCGGTGAAGGCGATCGTCTGCGTCCACCAGCCGGGAGCGGCGCACTGGGCGAGGAACCGATCGATGAGCTGGTCGTCGAGCCTCCCCGAGCCCACGAGGCGGTCACGCAGCTCGACGACCGTCTGGGTCCAGTAGGCGGCCCACGGCGAGCCCCCGTTGTAGACGGCGGTCTCGGCCGTGCCCCCCACCTCCTCGAGGCCCACCGCCGCGAGCCGCGGCGCCAGTGTGCGACCTACGTGGTAGTCGATCCCCTCGTCGCGCGACCACGCGAGCCACCCGCCCCAGAACGCTCGCACCTCGGGGGGCTCGGCGACACTGACCGGCAGGAAGTCCGGCTCGATCAGCAGGATGGAGCCTCCAGGCGCCAAGCTGGCGGCGAGGTTCCGAATCGCAGCGTCGACGTCTGCGACGTGGTGCAGCACCGCCCGCGCGGTCACGAGATCGAAGGCGCGAGGATCTACCGGGCCGGCGACGATGTCGCCCTGTCGCAGCTCGAGGTTGGGCGCGCGGGCGTCGACGAGCGACAGATCGAGATCGACGGCGACCACCCGTCCGCGGGGCCCGACGCGCTCGGCGAGCCAGGCGGAGATAGAGCCGTTGCCGCAGCCGACCTCGAGCGTCCGAGCGCCCTGACCGACACCGAGCGACTCGATGTGCCGGCGGTGCATCGGGTCGAGCAGTCGCGACATCAACGCCAGTCGCCCGCGTTCGCCTCCGATGTGATGGTCCAGGACGTACTCGGCCATGCGGCCGATCCTACGAGCCGTATTGAGGTGTGGCCAAGCTCCTGATTCGTCCCCTGCGCCGATGCGGTGTCGAGGTAGGGGGGCTTCGGCCGACGACGGCACTGTCGGGTGGTCACCTGAGGCGCGGCCAGCCTGAGGCGGCTACGGCTTATCCATCTTGTAGACGTCCTTCACCTCGGGCTGGCCGGCGTCGATGCCGGTCATCGAGGAGCGGCATCAGCTTCGAGCCGAATTGCTCCAAAGCCTCACGCGACTCCCACACCTCGAACACGCCCTCGACCTGCGACTCGCCGTAGGTGGCGTAAAAGACGAGCCCCGGCGCCGGCCAGTCGCCTCAATGCTCGAGGCGTGTGCGCACCTCGTCCTACTTCTCGCGTGTTGTCGGCTCCTGCGAGAACCTCACCGCGACTGCCATCCTCCTGGCTCCTTTCGAGGAAACTCGCTCGTCAACTTAGCCCCCGCACGGCGCTAGCGGTCAAGCCGAGTGCGGGTGAGCGTCCGCGGGAACTTCTCAGGCGACCCGGCAGTGTCGGAAGAGATCACCTACGAGGTCGAGATCGATGGCGATGCCACGCCGGAGCCGCTCAGGACGCTCGTGCAGCATGTCGACGCGATCGCGGAAATCCCCAACTCGCTTCGGCACGGAACACGTGTCCGTCTCAGCTCGATCCACGCAGAGCCCTCGTAGAGCCGCCGTCCACGCGAAGCCCACGGTTTTGCGCAATGCTCGGGTGAAGCGACCGAACCAGCGCTCGGCCGCGCTCCCGTCGTCTGACGCGTTGGCGGCGCGGCTCAGAGGCTCGGCAGGGTCCGTGGAAGCCCGAAGTGGCGGAAGACGCCGGTGTCGGCGAACCAGGTGATCGCCGCGATCGCGTCGCCCTCGAGCGTCAGCACGATCAGCCCGTAGGGGCGGGCGATCGCAGCGTGCGCATCCGGTAGGTAGCACCCGAAGGCCGGTTGGGTGTTGGCCCGGGTCGGCACGACGCGCAGCGGCGCGCCGCGCAGCTCGGCCCGGTGCCGCAGGAAGGCAGCGATTGCATCGTGCCCCTGGTACTCGAGCGGCTGGGGCGGCATCGTGAGCCGGGCGTCGTCGGTGAGCAGCGAGACGATCTCGTCGACGTCACCGCTCTGGACGGCGTCGGCGAAGCGCCCGACCATCTGGCGCTCGCTGGCAGAGTTCGGCCGTGGCGCGCGCTCGCGGTCGGCGGCCGGCAGCCGCCCTCGGAGAGTCGCGCGGGCGCGCTGCAGGGCGCCCTTGATCGAGGCCTCGCCAGTCTCGAGCATCTCGGCGACCTCGGCGGTGCGGAAGCCGAGCACCTCGGCGAGCACCAGCGCCGCGCGCTGGTGGGGCGGCAGGTGCTGGAGGGCGACGATGAACGAAAGCTCGATCGACTCCCTCGCCTCGTATCGCGCCGCCGGCCCGGCAGAGAGATCGGGGATGTCCTCGAACAGCACGTCGGGGTATGGCTCGACCCATACCGACTCGGTCCGGCGAGTGGGCTCAGGCGAGTCACCCATGGCTTGGACCTCCCTGGGGCGGCGCGATCGGGCGCGCAGCGCGTTCAGGCAGCGGTTGGTTGCAATCCGGTAGAGCCAGGCGCGCACCGACGCGCGGCCCTCGAACGCCTCGAGGCTCCGCCAAGCGGCCAGGAGCGTCTCCTGCACCATGTCCTCGGCGTCGTGCACCGAGCCGAGGATGCGGTAGCAGTGCAGCTGCAGCTCCCGCCTGTGGGGTTCGGTGAGCTCGCGAAACGCCTCCTCGTCGCCCGCGCGCGCCCGAGCGAGCACGGCCTCGCCTAGCGCGTCGCCCCGCACGAGCTCCTCGCATCGGCCTGTCCTGTCGCGGTCATCACGGGTAAGGACACCGGCTTGTCCCGGACTGGACCGGCCGTTCCGTTCTCGCCGCCGCCGGTGTCTGAACGAACAAGCACCCGAAGACACGTTTCGAACGGACTACCTCTAGTGGAGACGAAAATGCTGCTTGAAGACAAGACCGCCGTGATCTATGCAGCCGGGGGCGCGATTGGCGGCGCCGTCGCCCGTGCTTTCGCACGGGCAAGTATCCCATGGTAGGGGGTAAACTGCGGGCCGCATGGCAAGCGGTCGTTCATAAGCTCTTAGTCCGCGTTCGGCGAGGACTACGATCCGTGGGGGTGGCTGGTGGTCGTGAATACGACGAGAAGCGATTCAGAGAGCTAGTTCTCTATATCGCTTGGAAGACCAAGGATGATCCTCACTTTGGTCGGACTAAGCTTGCGAAGACACTCTTCTATAGCGACCTCGCGGCGTATGCGGAGCGGGGCCAGTCGCTAACCGGTGTTGCCTATGAACATTGGGAGCACGGGCCGTTCCCGCGTGTCCTGTACAACGTGATGGGGCGCCTTGAGCGGGATGGTTTGGCGAGGCAGATCGCGCCCGAGTTCAGAGGCGATGAAGCTCGGCTCATCGCCTTGGAGGAACCTGGGGTGGAGGGTGACCTTCTGGTTGACCACTACATCAAGCAGATGGCGTCTCGGCCAACATGGTGGGTCCGTGATG
>DASQXU010000099.1:0-5002 GCA_035639555.1 Thermoleophilaceae bacterium | reverse complement strand
AAGCGATCGACCGGGGCATGGACAGGCCCGCGGTCTCGGGCGCCGTGCGCGAGCTCGCGGTTGTTCGGGTGCCGGTCCTGATCCTGGCGCTCCTGGCGGCCGAGGCCACGGGCGGCGGTCGAATCGACGACGCCTTCTACTACCTGCTGGCCGGCGGCGCTCTCTACGCGGCGGTCGCCCTCTGGCTTGCCTTCGCAGGGCGGGGACCCACCGTGCCGTGGGTCGGGTACGTGGGCGTCGACGTCGCGCTGCTCTCGGCGCTGCTCTACACCTCCGGCGGCGGCGACTCGCCGATCCGACCGCTGTTCATCGTGCTCCCCCTGATCGGCGTGCTCTCCTACAGCGCCTACTGGACGGCCGTGGTGGGCGCGGTCGCCGTGCTCGACTACCTCGCCGTCGCCGGGATCCACTCCGCCGTCGAGGGCGGACCGAGCTTCGGCTCGATCCTGGTGTTCTCGCTCTTCATCGTGGTCGGGACGCTGGGCGCGACGCTCCCGGTGCACGCGGTCGTCCAGCGTCAGCGTGCCAAGGCCGAGCTCGAGCACCGCGCCCGCCTCCTGGCTGAGCAGGGCGCCCGCGCCGAGGCCGAAGCGGTCGCCGAGACCGTCCGCAAGCTCCAGCGAATCACCGACGTCGCGCTGGGCCGCCTCTCCCTCGACGAGCTGCTCCCCGAGCTCCTTCGCAAGATCGTGGACGTCGTCCGCTCCGACGCGGCTGCCGTTCTGATCGCCGGCGACGACCTCGCGCTGCGGGCGTCGTCCACCACGGGGTTGGGCGGCGTGGAGCGCGGCGCGCGCCTCGAGGCCGGGGAGGGGTTCGCGGGCCGCGTGACAGAGGCCCGGCAGGCGATCACCACGAATGCGACCGCCGAGGACGACCGGATCAGCCGGGCATTCGCCGAGCACGGGTCCCGCTCGCTGCTCGGAGTTCCGCTTACCGTCGACGACCGGTTGATCGGCGTCCTGATGGTCGGGGCCGGCGGCCGGCGCGAGCTCGGGCCGGTGGAGGCCGACCTGCTCCGGCTCGCGGCCGACCGGATCGCGCTCTCGATCCAGCGAGCCCAGCTGTACGAGCGCGAGCACTTCATCGCGCAGACCCTCCAGCGAAGCCTCCTGCCCGAGCGCCTTCCGGAGATCCCAGGCCTGACCGTGGCGGCGCGCTACCTGCCGGCACGCGAGGAGACGAAGGTCGGGGGCGACTGGTATGACGTCCTCGAGCTCCCCGGAGACGCGGTGGGACTCGCGATGGGCGATGTGGTCAGCCACGGGATCCGCGCCGCATCCACCATGGGCCAGCTCCGTAGCGCGATACGCGCATACGCCTTCGACCGCGAGCCGCCGGGCGAAACCCTCACGAAGCTCAACACCGTCGTGCGCGGCCTCGATCAGCGCGAGACCGCGACCGCCGTCTACGTCGCGCTCGACCTCGGGGAGCAGAGCTTGCGCTTTGCGAGCGCCGGTCATCCCCCACCGCTGGTGATCGATCCCTCTGGTCGCGCCCGCCTCCTGGAGGAGGGTCGATCCGTGCCGCTCGGCGCCCACGCCGCGACCCGCTACCCGGAGGCGCTCGTGCGGCTCGAGCCGGGCTCGACCGTCGTGCTCTACACCGATGGGCTGGTCGAGCGCCGAGACAGCTCGCTCAACGAGGGGCTCGCGCATCTGGTGTCGGAGGCGTCCGGGAATTCGGTCGAGCCGGAAACTCTCTGCGACCGGCTGATCGGGGCCCTGCTCGAGGGCCAGCCGCCGCTCGACGACGTGGCGCTCCTGGCCGCCCGCGTCGTCGCCGTTCCGGACGAGCGGCTCGAGCTGGAGCTGCCGTGCACGCCGAGCACCCTCGCGCCGCTTCGCCGGATGGTGCGACACTGGCTGTCTGGCGTTCGCGCGTCCCCGGGCGAGCTCCAGGACATCCTCGTCGCCGTGTCCGAGGCGGCGACCAACGCGGTCGAGCACGCGTACGGACCCATAGAGGCCAGCTACCGGGTCGAGGGCTGGCTTTCGGGGGATCGGGTCGTCGTCACGGTGACCGACTCCGGAAGCTGGCGGGAGCGCCGGGGCCTCGAGCGCGGCCGGGGCACGCAAGTGATGCAGGCGCTGATGGACGGGTTCGAGCGCTACCCCTCGGAGGCGGGCACCGTGGTGCAGCTCGAACGCAGGCTCGGCTCCCGGGGAACGGCGTGAGCACCCGGGCCGACATCGACACGATGGGGGACGCCCGGGGAGTGGTCTTCGCCCGAGTCGCCGGGGAGATGGATGCCTCGAACGCCTCCCGCGTGGAAGACCGTCTCACCTCGGCGGTGCCGAACTCGGCCTTGGGCATGGTGCTCGATCTGTCCGATCTGAGCTTTGTCGACAGCTCCGGGGTCGAGCTCCTCTTCCGGCTCGGGGAGCGACTCGAGGAGCGTCGGCAGCGCCTCGTCGTGGCGTTGCCGGAGGGCGCCCCGGTCGAGCGCGTCTTCGACATCGTGCGGTTCGCCGAGAGGCTTCCGCTCGCCGGCTCCGTCGAAGAGGCCGAAGCGCTGCTCCGCGACTCGTCCGGTTAGCCGACGCGCCGCGCGCATGCGGGGCGACCGGCTGAGCCGGTCAGCCGTGCCAACTGCGAACCGCTCGCAGTTGCGATCGATCCGCAGAAGGCCGCGATTTCCAGCGGTTTTGTGATCCGGCACCGACGCCGGCGCGCATAGAGGGGCAACGTGTGCCGGGGGAGGACCTGGCCCAAGACCCTCTGGAAGGAGGCTTCCCGATGAAGAGACTCTCGATCCTCGCGGCGCTGATCGCCGCGGCGATCGCGGTCCCCATCAGCATCGGCTCGAGCCACCGCGAGGCGCCGAACACCATGCTCGACCCCTCCGCGGACAACACCGATGTCTATGCCTGGACCGCCAAGGACGCCCCGGGCGCCTTGACGATCGCATCCGACTGGATACCGGGGCAGAACCCGGCCAATGGCCCGAACTTCTTCCGCTTCGACGATCGGGCGCGCTACTGGATCAAGATCGACAACACGGGCGACGGGAAGGTTGACGTCGGCTACCTGTTCCGGTTCAAGACCAAAGTCCGGAACCCGAACTCGTTCCTGTACGCGCTTCCCGGCGCGAGCGGGTACTCGGACCCGCGGCTCAACGTCCTCCAGCGCTACAGCGTCACCCGCGTGACCTACAAGCGGCGCGGTCACAGGGTGCGGACGCGCTCGCGGCTGGTCGCTCGGGGGCTGCCGGTGGCGCCGCCCAACATCGGCCCCAAGACGTTCCCGAACTATCAGGCGTTCGTCGACGGGGCCACCCGGAGGCTGAGCGACGGCACCAAGGTCTTCGTGGGTCAGCGTGACGACCCGTTCTTCGTCGACCTCGGCGCGACCTTCGACGCGATCAACGTCCGCAAGGGCACCGGAAACCAGGGCCAGGGGAAGGACGACTTCTCGGGCATGTCCACCTCGGCCGTGGTCATGCAGCTGCCCGAGCGGCTGATCACCCGCGATCACCGCCAGGTCTCCTCGGCGAACGCGCGCAACGCGGTGGTCGGCGTGTGGTCGACCACGGAGCGCAAGCGCCTCGGAGTCGTCCGTCGCCGGCACGGCCGCCAGGTCCGCGCCCACTGGGTGCAGGTCTCACGGCTAGGTAACCCGCTGGTCAATGAGGTCGTCATCCCGCTCGGGAAGAAGGATCAGTTCAACCGCACGACGCCCGACCGCGACGCGCAGCTCTATGGCCGCTACGTCCTGAACCCGGAGCTGGCGGCGGTGCTGAACGCCTTGTTCCACGTGAACGCGCCCGAGCACAACCGCACCGACATCGTGCAGGCGGTGCTCCAGGGGATTCCGGGGCTGAACCAGACCGCGGGCGCCCCGGGACCGCCCGCCGTGGACACCCTCAAGGTCAACCTCGGCACTCCGCCGGCGAGCGGCGCCGAGAACCGGTTCGGCGTGATCGGGGGCGACATGGCCGGCTACCCGAACGGCCGGCGGCTCGGTGATGACGTGGTCGACATCGACCTCCAGGTGATCGCCGGGTTCCTCAAGGGGAACAGGGTGCCGCTGGGCGACGGGGTCGACAGGAACGACAAGCCGTTCCTGTCTGCCTTCCCATACCTGGCTCCGCCCACGTCGGGGTTCGACTCGAACCCGACCAATCGGTTCGAGCCGGCCCACCCGCCGGTCCCCGCCGGGGGGTCGTAGCGAGGACGAGCGCTGAGGGAGGGAGCGCCCGCGGGCGCTCCCTCCCGGCGCATCCGCTACAGATCGATGACCGCCACCCGCCCCAAGCTCCTGAGGCTCGCGGCCCCCGCCGCGGTGCTCCTGTGCCTCCTCGCGGTGCTCACGCTCGTGAACCGCTCCCCGAGCGGCACCAGCCGAGGTTCCGATGCTGGGGCCGACCTGTCCGGGCTGGACGGCGGCTCGACCGACCAGCAGATCGCCAGCCTGCAGCGGGCGGTGCGCGCAGAGCCCGGTCGCGCCGAGGGGTACGGGCTGCTCGGCGACGCCTACCTGCAGAAGGCCCGCGAGACCGGCGACCCGTCCTTCTACACGCGCGCCGAGCGCTCGTTCGACGCGGCCCTTCGGCGGGACGCGCGCGACGTCACCGCCACGGTCGGCGCCGGCACGCTCGCCAACACGCGCCACGACTTCCGCGACGGGCTGCGACTCGGGCTCCTAGCCCACCGGCTCGCGCCCGCCCTCGTCCGGCCATACACCGTCATCGCCGACTCCCAGATCGAGCTGGGCCGCTACCGGGCGGCGGAGCGCACGATCCAGCGGCTGGTGGACCTGAAGCCGACCCTCGCCGCCTACGCCCGCGTCTCCTACTTTCGCGAGCTGACCGGGGATCTCGACGGAGCGGTGCAGGCGATGGGTCTGGCCGCCTCGGCGGGAGGAGGGACGCCGGAGAACACGGCCTATGTGCAGACCCTGCTGGGCGACCTCGAGCTCCAGCGCGGCCGCGTGACCGAGGCTCGGCGGGCGTACCGCGAGGCGCTGGCCGGAGTCCCCGGTTATCCGCCGGCCACCGCGG
>DASQXU010000098.1:0-15778 GCA_035639555.1 Thermoleophilaceae bacterium | reverse complement strand
CCTCGAGGAACAGGGTCGCGTCGAGGAAGCTGCCCCCCGAGCCGCCGTACTCCTCGTCGATCGTGAGCCCGTACCAGCCGAGCTCGGCCAGCTTGGCGGCAACCTCCTCGGAGTGGTGGTCGCGCTCCGGGACGGCCCACCCCTCGCGCGCGGCGAAGTCGCGGATCGCCTCGACGAACGCCCGCTGCTCGTCGGTCAGCCCGTGGTCGGCCGGCGAGGTCGGGGGCGCGACGGCCATCAACCGGCGACGGGCTCGCGCGGCTTGAAGCGGTTCAGCTCCCGCAGCGCGATGACCATCTTGTGCACCTCGTCGGGGCCGTCGGCGATCCGCAGCCAGCGCCCCTGGCGCCAGGCCAAAGCGAGGGGAATGTCGTCCGACATCCCGAGCGCGCCGTGGACCTGCATCGCCCGGTCGAGCACCTCCTGGTGCATCTGGGCGGCCACCACCTTGATCATCGAGATCTGCTGGCGGGCGGCGCGCTTGCCCTCGGTGTCCATCTTCCACGCGGCGTGCAGGACCATGAGCCGGGCGGCGTCGATCTCGATCCTCGAGGTGGCGATGAAGTCCTGGACGAACTGCTTGTCGGCCAGCGGCCCCCCGAACGCCTGACGCTCGTTGGCGCGCCTGCACATGAGCTCGAACGCCCGCTCGGCCGAGCCGATCGCCCGCATGCAGTGGTGGATGCGCCCGGGGCCGAGCCGGTCCTGGGCGATCGCGAACCCGGCGCCGCGTTCCCCGAGCAGGTTCTCGGCCGGCACCCGGCAGTCCTCGAAGAGCACTTCCCAGTGCCCCGGCCCCCCGTCGTGACCCATGACCGGCACGGGGCGGACTCCGGTGAAGCCCGGCGTGTCGGTCGGGACCAGGATCATGCTCGCCCGCCGGTGGGGCGCCGCCTCGGGGTCGGTCACCACCATCGCTATGGACACGGCGGCCCCGTTGTAGCCCGAGGTGAACCACTTGTGGCCGTTGATGACCCACTCCTCGCCGTCGAGCTCCGCGCGTGCGGCGAGGCCCGTGGGGTCGGAGCCGGAGGTCCCCGGCTCGGTCATCGAGAAGCAGCTGCGGATCTCGCCGTCGAGCAGGGGCTCGAGCCACCGGCGGCGCTGCTCCTCGGTCCCGTGCTCGGCCAGGATCTCGGCGTTGCCGGTGTCCGGGGCGGCGCAGTTGAAGACGAGCGGCGCGATCGGGCTACGGCCCATCTCCTCGCACAGCATCCCGTAGTCGACGTTGGAGAGGCCGGCGCCGTAGCGCTCGTCCGGCAGGAACAGGTTCCACAGGCCGTTCGAGCGGGCGCGCTGGCGGAGCTCGACGAGCAGGCGCGGATAGGGGACGCCGGGACGCACCTCCTCGTCCAGGGCCCGTAGCCCCTCGAGCTCGACCGGATAGACGTGCTCCTCGACGAAGCCGCGGATGCGTTCGAGGAGCTCGACCACGCGATCGGACGGCGAGAAGTCCACGACCGCCGGAGCCTACCGAGCGAGCTCGAGCAGTAGCCAGGCCAGCAGGGCCGCGATCCCGCCGGCGGCCAGCACGACCGCGGCGATGCGCGCTCCCCGAGCGGCGCTCGGGGCCGCGGTCGGTCCCACACGCGGCGCCAGGTCGGCCTCGAGCAGGACGTCGCGCGCCACCTCGGCCGCCGCCTGGGGCACGAGTACGTCGCGCGGGCCGGCGGCCAGGAAGTCGGGGACGTCGAAGCCGGGAGCGCGCCTCAACACGCTCGGCACCCCCTCCTCGAGCAGGAGACCCTGGATCAGCTCGGCCTCGGCCTGGTTGCGTCCGCCGGCCACGCGGACGAGCTCTCCTTCGGTGTAGCGGGGGTCGATCTTCCGGGCCCGCGCGTGCGCCTCGCTCGTCGCCGCCTCGAGCGGACGCCCGCCGGTGTGCACGAGCGGCATGCCGCAGCGCCGGCAGAAGCGCTCCTCGAGTGAATGCGGGAGCGCGCAGGATGGGCAGGCGAGCGGTTCTTCAGCCGGCAACGACGAGCTCTTCCTCCTCGACACGTCCGTCCTCGATTCGCCACGCCCGCACCTCGGGGGGCTCCGGGCCCAGGGAGACGATCAGGTAGGTCCAGTGGGGGTAGTTGGCGAGGTTGATGTCGGTCTGCGACGGCTCGGCCGGGCTGCGCGGATGCGAGTGGTAGATCGCCACCCCGAACCCCTCGTCGTCGAGCTCGTTGGCCGCGAGGAGGCTGCCGGGGTCGAGCTCGTACCCGTAGGGCGAGTGGCGCACGTTCTCGGCCCGCACCACCTCCTCCACGACGCCCTCGCGGGCGCGGAGGTAGCCGCAGCACTCGTTGGGCGCCTCCTCGCGGGCGTGGGCGACGAGGTCGTCCCAGTGGCGTTGCGAGATCGTCACCGTCCACAGGCTAGTCCTCCCCCACCTTCGGCAACCGGCGCGGCAACCGCCCGGCGCGCACGCGATCATGCGGGCCCGATGTCATCCCCGATCCTCGCCCGAGCGGCTTCGCGTCGCGCCTTCCTCGCCGTGCTCGGCGCCGGCGCCGCCGCCCCGCTCGCCGCCGGATGCGGATCCAGCACCCGCTCGGGCCCGCGGCCGGCGAGCGACCGTCCACGCGAGCTCGCGGTGCTGAACCGCGCGCTGCGCCTCGAGTACACGCTCCAGGCCGCCTACCGGCAGGGCGAGCCCCTGGCCCACGGGCGCACAGCGACCCTGATCCGTCGCTTCATCGAGCAGGAGCACGCGCACGCCGATCGCCTCCAGCGCCTTATTCGGCAGCTCGGCGGTCAGCCCTCGCAGCCGCTGCTTCGCCAGGAGTACCTGCGCGAATTTCCCGCTCTGCGCCGGCAGCGAGACGTGCTGCTGTTCGCGGCCGATCTCGAGGAGCTCGCGGTCCGCACCTACGTCCAGGCGCTGCGCCAGATCTCCGATCCGGGGCTACGCCGGGTCGCGGGATCGATCGCCACCAGCGAGGCCGAGCACCTGGCCGTGGTCCGGGGCGGCCTCGGCCGGGAGCAGGCGCCGGCGGCGTTCGTAACCGGGGTCAGCTAGCCGGTGTCCGAGGTAGCCGTTACCACTCGTCGCTCGTTCGGGCGCCGGGCGCTCGCCGCCGTGGCGGCGGCCTTGGCCGGCGACGCCCTTGCCCTCCCGCCCGCCGCTCGAGCCGCCGACCAGCATGGCCTTCTAGAGCGGGCCTTCGAGCACGAGGCCAAGGCGGCCGCCGCCTACCGGGCCGCGGCCCGCGACCGCCGACTTGGTCGTCGAGTGCGCACCCTCGCGGGCCGGTTCGCCGGCCACCACGACGACCACCTGACCGCCCTCGGCTTCGCCCTACGGGGAGTCGGCGCCGGCACGCCTTCACGGCCGCGCGGCGTCGCCGGGCTCTCCACTGCGCTGGCCGGCGGGGACGCCGCCTTCGCGACGCTGGCCCTCGGACTCGAGGAGGCCGGACTCGGCGCGTGCCTCGAGGCCCAGGCGGTGCTCGCCGACCCGCGCCAGGCGCTGATAGTCGGGAGCATCGCCACCGGCAACGCCCAGCATCTCGTCGTCCTCCGGGAGCTCCTCGGCCGCGACCCTCTCCCTCGCGCGTTCGAGACCGGGGTCACCTAGCCTGTCGCAGCGGCCGTGGACCGCCTCGGCGCGGCGAGCTAGCCTGGGCGAATGGGCATCATCTCGACACCCGGACCGGCGGAGCTGCTCGTGATCCTGGTGATCGCGCTGGTCGTGCTCGGCCCGAAGCGCCTGACCGAGAGCGCGCGGGCGCTCGGGAGGGGCCTCCGCGAGCTTCGGACGGGCCTCTCGGAAGGAGCCGATCGCCGGGAGGACCAGGAGTCGGCGGGTCGGCGCTAGGCGCTCGCCGCTACCAGAAGGAGGCGGACTCGATCGTCTCCGCGAGCTGCTCGATCGGCTTCGTGTAGACGCCGGAGCTCAAATACTTCCAGCCGTCGTCGGGCACGACGAAGACGACGTTGCCGTCCTCGAGCTCGGAGGCCACGCGCACCGCGATCGAGGCGATCGCCCCGGCCGAGACGCCCACGAACATGCCCTCCTCCTCGAGCAGCCGCTTGGTCCAGACCACAGCGTCGCGGTTGGACACGAAGATCTTTCGGTCGAGCAGCGAGAGGTCCAGGATCGGCGGGATGTAGCCGTCCTCGAGCGAGCGGAGCCCCTGCACCTGCTCACCCTGGAGCGGCTCGGCGGCCACGATCAGCGTGTCGGGGTCCTCCTCCTTGAGGCGCCTCGCGTTGCCCATGAGCGTCCCCCCGGTCCCGAGGCCGGCCACGAATGCGGTCACCTCCTCGAGCTCCTCGAGGATCTCTACCGCGGTGCCGTGGTAGTGCGCGTTCGGGTTCGCCTGGTTGCCGTACTGGTAGGGCATGTAGTAGGAGGGGTCGCTCTCGGCCATCTCGAGGGCCATGGCCACCGCGCCGTTCGACCCCTGCTCGCCGGGCGAGTAGACGATCTCGGCGCCGTGCATCTGCAGGAGCTGGGTTCGCTCGGTGGTGACGTTCTCCGGCATCACCACCTTGAGCGGGTAGCCCTTGCGGGAGCAGATCATCGCCAGTGAGATTCCGGTGTTCCCGGAGGTCGGCTCGAGGATCGTCTGCCCCGGGCCGATCGCCCCCGTCTCCTCGGCCTCCTCGATCATCGCCCGTGCGACCCGGTCCTTGACCGAGCCGGTCGGGTTGTAGCTCTCGAGCTTCGCGTAGATCCGGACCCCGGGCCTCGGCGAGAGGCGCTTGAGCTCGACGAGCGGGGTGTTTCCGATCGCCTGGACGATGTCCCCGTACCTTCCGCCGCAGGGACGGTTCTCGAGATGCGGCGCCGTCATCGCTTCAGAAAGTGTAGTCGCCGGGTGAGGGGCGACGACACCGCCGGCCGCGGGGCGACAGATCGCAGACCTCGCGCGCGTCCAGTCACCCCGGCCCAGTTGCGGCACCTCGGCCTCGGCGCCAGCGCGATCGACCACCGCGTGGCCGCCGGGCGCCTGCATGTCGTCCACCGCGGCGTCTACGCGGTGGGCCATCCGTGGCTCGACCGACCGGGAAGGAGAATGGCCGCCGCGCTCGCCTGCGGCCCGGGCGCCGCGCTCAGCCACCGGACGGCCGCGGACCTGTGGGGGCTGAGGCAGACTGCCGCGGCCCGGATCGACGTCACGGTTCCGACTCGCGCCGGCCGGAAGCCACGAAGCCGCATCCGCGTCCACCGAGCGCAGCTTGCGAGCGCCGAGGTGACGATGGTCGACGGCATCCCGGTGACGACGGTCCCGCGAACCCTGATCGACTTCGCCGAGGCCGTACCCGAGCGGAGCGTCGAGCGGGCACTCGACGAGGCGGAGTTCCTGCGCCTGTTCGACCGGCATGCCATCGAGGCGGCGATCGAGGAATAGGGGGCGTCCCGGGGCCACCACCGTGCGCAGGCTTCTCGCCATCCATGCCGCCGGTTCGACGAGGACGGCGAGCGACCTCGAGGAGCGCTTTCTGTCGCCCTGCCGCGCGGCTGGGCTGCCACCGCCTGAGGTCAACGCCAGGCTGAAGGGCTTCGAGCTCGACTTCCTGTGGCGCGGGGCGGGCCTCGTGGCGGAGACCGACGGGTACGCCGCCCACCGCGGCCGTCGAGCGTTCGAGTCGGACCGCCGACGGGACGTGGAGCTGCGCGCCGCCGGCTATACGGTCGTGCGCTTCACCGACAGGCAGCTCGTCAAGAGCGGCGACTGGGTCGTTGAGCGGCTTCGCTCCTTCCTCGGAGCACCTTCGAGCGACAGCCGGTAACGGACCTGCTCGATGTTCGCCCAGGAGGACTGCCGACGGGTCGCGCCGTCGAGCCGCAGCCCGTGCTTCTCGTAAAGGCCGTTGGCCCGGCGGTTGGCCGCGAATGACCACACCGTCGCCTCCGTGAACCCCCGCGCGCCGAGCTCAGCGAGGGCACGTCGAAGCAGGGCAGAGCCGACTCCCCTGGACCAGCCCGAGGGATCGACGAACAAGGTCCGCACCTCCCCGACCGGCCCCACGGCGTCCGCGTCGCGGCTCGCCGAGTAGGCGATGTACCCGGACGCCCGCCCGGGAGTGTCGGCCACCAGCACCCCGATCCCCTTGTCGCTCACGATCCCGGCAATCCGGTTCTCGACCTCGTGAGCCGGCGGGAACCGGTAGCCGGGTGGGAGCAGCGGCGCGAAGCCCGCCATCGCCGACCGAAGCCAGAGCTGGGCGAGCGCCGGCACGTCGGCATCGCTCGCCTCCCGAAGCGATATGGGCGGCCGCGCGCTCAGCCCCCGGCCATCGCCGGCAGGATCACCAGGGTGTCCTCCGGCCCCACTCCGGTGCCGAGCCCGTCCAGCACCCGCACGTCCTCGTCGTTCAGGTAGACGTTCACGTAGCGGTTCAGCCCGCCGTCCTCCGAGAACAGTTGCGACTCGGTCGCCGGATGCTGCACGGCGAGGGAGCGGAGCACCTCCCCGACCGTGGAGCCCTCGGCCGCAACCTCCTTGGCGCCTCCGGTCGCGCTGCGGAGGACAGGTGGGATCTTGACCGTGCTCACGGGGCGGAGAGGCTACCGCGAGCGGGCGGGCGGCTCCGGGGGCTGACCTGAGGGGGCGAAAACCAAGCCCGCCAAGGAATCGGCCCGCGATGCCTGCCGCGGCAGGTGAGCGGGCCGATGACACCGGCGGGCGCCGGTTTGCAGGCCTCTCAGACGGCCCCGGAGCAGAAGGCTTCGTAGTCCGGGAACTTCCCCATCTCCTCCTCCGAGATCTCGCTCGGATCGCGGGAGCAGATCGGGCAGTCCGGGTCGCGACGCACCTTCAGCTCGGTGAAGCTCGTGCTCAGCGCGTCGTAGAGCAGCAGCCGGCCGATCAGCGGCTCGCCGGCGCCGGTGACCAGCTTGATTACCTCGACCGCCTGCAGCAGCCCCATCACCCCCGGAAGCACGCCGAGCACGCCCGCGGCGCCGCACGAGGGCGCCAGCTCGGCCGGGGGCGGCGTGGGATAGAGGCAGCGGTAGCACGGCCCATCGCCCGGCGCGAAGACCGAGACCTGACCCTCGAAGCCGAGGATCGAGGCCGAGACCACCGGAATGCCGAGCCGCACCGAGGCGTCGTTGAGCAGGTAGCGGGTCGGGAAGTTGTCGAGGCCGTCGACGACCACGTCGTAGCCGTCGATGATCTCCATGATGTTGTCGGCGTCGAGGCGAACGGGGTACTTCTCCACGTTCACGTCGGGGTTGATCGCGTGGATCGACTCCTCGGCCGAGTCGACCTTCGGGACGCCGATCCGGTCGTTGGCGTGGGCGATCTGGCGCTGGAGATTCGAGAGGTCGACGACGTCGTTGTCAACGACGCCGAGTGTCCCGACGCCCGCGGCCGCCAGGTACAACGCCGCCGGTGAGCCCAGCCCGCCGGCGCCAAGGAGCAGCACCTTCGAGTCGAGGAGCTTCATCTGCCCCTCGAGCCCGATCTCGGGGATGAGGAGGTGCCGCGAGTACCGCTCGCGCTGCTCGGGGGTGAGGCTCCGCGGGACGTCGACGTCGTAGCCATTGTCCTTCCAGAGCGTGATCCCGCCCCGCATCGACTCGACGTTCTCGTAGCCGAGCTCCTCCTGCATGGTCTTCGCCGCGAGCGCGGAGCGGTTGCCCGACGTGCAGTAGGCGATCACTCGCGCCGCCTTGTCCGGCACCGCGCCCTCGACCCGGGACTCGAGGTGACCGCGCGGCACGTGCACGGCGCCCGGAAGGTGTGACTCCTCAAACTCGTACTGTTCCCGGACGTCGAGGACCACGGCGCCGTCCGAGCTCCCGTTCTCGTGCACCAGGTCGTGTACCTCGCGTGGGTCCACCTCCCTGATCTGCTCCTTCACCTGCCGGATGAGCTCCGCACCGCTTGGCATCGCCAAACTCCTGAATCCCTGTCGTCTTCTATTACTTCAGAAAGTGTAGCGATCGCGGGCGGCTTGGGGAAGGTCGCCCACGGCCCACCCGCCACCGGCCGCAAAGGTACCGCACGGCACCCGGTTGGGCGGCGTCCCGAGCGGAGCTGCCCACTACGCTCAAGGGCGATATGCATCCCCGCGTCGCCGCCGCGCTCGCGCTCCTGTGCGCGTTCGGGCTGGTCCTCGCCGTGCTCGCCCTGCGCGCCGGAGGAGGCAACGGGGACGCCGCCACCGTCCGCTCCGCCTTCGAGGGCTCGCTCATGCCGCACGGCGTGCGCGCCCCGGACTTCAACCTGACCGACCAGGACGGCAGGCCGATCACCATGCGCCAGTTCCGCGGCCGCCCGGTGGCGGTGACGTTCCTCTACACGACGTGCCGCGAGACGTGCCCGACGACCGCTCAAACCATCCGCGGCGCGCTCGACGACCTCGGGCACGACCTCCCGGCCGTGGCGATCGCGGTCAACCCTCCGACCGACACCGCCGTACGCGCTCGCGCGTTCCTGTCGGAGCAGAGGCTTCTCGGGCGAATGGACTTCGTGCTCGGCAGCCGGGCCGAGCTGCGGCCGGTGTGGCGCCGCTACGCGATCCGTCCCCAGAGCGCGCGCGAGGAGCACCAGGCGATCATCATCCTGGTCGACAAGCGCGGCTTCGAGCGTGTCTCCTTCCCGGTCGATCAGGCGACCCCGGAACGGCTGGCCCACGACCTCCGCCTCCTCGAGCGCGAACCCGTCTGAGCATCCGAGGCGCCCGCCGCGATCGTTATCCTACCTCCGAGGTAGGTATTAAAGGGCGATGATGTTCTCCACGAAGGCGGAGTACGGGATCCGGGTGATGGCGCACCTGGCGCGCCAGGCCGAGGCCGACCCCGGCGACCCGGAGACCCCCGGCGGCCAGCCGATACCGCTTGGCTCGATCGCCGACGCCGAGGCGCTTCCGCTCGCGTACCTGGAGCACCTCGTACAGCGCCTCAGGCGAGCCGGACTCGTGGAGTCGCGCCGCGGGGCGCACGGCGGATACACGCTGGCCCGCGCGCCCGACGGCATCACGATGGCCGAGGTCGTCGAGGCACTCGAGGGCGAGATCGCCCCGATAGAGTGCATCAGCGCCGCCCCGGACGGCGCGCTGGTCTGCGTCCGTGAGGCTGACCTCGCGGCCGAGCCCTGCCCGACGAAGCTGCTGTGGACCCGGGTGCAGGGCTCGATCGTGCGCACGCTCACCGAGATGACCCTCGCCGACCTCGCCCAACCGGCCCGCCGGCCGGGCCGCACCCGCACGACCGCACGCGAC
The DNA here is from genome assembly GCA_035639555.1 of Thermoleophilaceae bacterium. GTDB lineage: Bacteria > Actinomycetota > Thermoleophilia > Solirubrobacterales > Thermoleophilaceae > DASQXU01. The sequence continues at coordinate 6,607 of DASQXU010000098.1, read as the reverse complement.
GAGACACGACCGCGGGAGGTAACCGCCACTTGAGGCTCGAGATCCAGAACCTGCACGTCCGCACCGAGGAGCGGGAGATCCTTCACGGGGTCGACCTCAAGATCGAGAGGGGCCAGACCCATGCCCTGATGGGGCCGAACGGATCGGGCAAGTCGACCCTGGCGAACACCCTCATGGGCAACCCGAGCTACGAGGTCACCGAGGGCAAGATCCTGCTGAACGGCGAGGACATCACCGAGGCCGACCCCGACGAGCGGGCCAGGGCCGGGCTGTTCATGGCCTTCCAGTACCCGGCCACGATCCCCGGGGTCTCGGTGGCCAACTTCCTGCGCCTGGCCGTGAACGCCGGGCGCGAGGAGCCAATCAAGGTCAAGGAGTTCGGCCAGTTGCTGCGCGAGGCCTCCGACGTGCTCCGGATCGACCGGGAGTTCACGAGCCGCTACCTGAACGAGGGGTTCTCGGGTGGCGAGAAGAAGCGCAACGAGATCCTCCAGCTCGCCATTCTGAAGCCCGAGTTCGCCGTGCTCGACGAGACCGATTCCGGCCTCGACATCGACGCCCTGCGGATCGTGGCCGACGGGGTCAACGCGTTGCGCGGGCCCGAGCGCGGCTTCCTCATCATCACCCACTACAGGCGGATCCTGCAGTACGTCCGCCCCGACTTCGTCCACATCATGCTCGACGGCAGGATCGTCCGCGAGGGCGGCCCCGAGCTGGCCGACGAGCTCGAGGACAAGGGCTACGACTGGGTCCGCGAGGAGGTCGCCGCCGGTGCCTCCTGAGTTCGTCGACGACAGTCGCCGCGCCGCGCTCGAGGTCTTCGAGCGAGAGCCGCTGCCGACCTGGCGGCGATCCGGCTTCTGGACGACCAGCCTGCGTGACCTCCGGCTCGACGACCTCGAGCCGCGCCGCTACGAGCCCGTGGACGGGCTCCCCGAGATCGTCGCCGATCACCTCAAGGACGATCGGGATCACGCCGGCCTGCTCGTGCAGCGGGGGGCGAGCGTGGTGTTCACCCACCTCGACCCCGAGGCCGCCGAGCAGGGCGTGGTCGTCACCTCGCTCGAACGCGCGCTCGACGAGCACCCCGAGCTCGTCGAGCCCTACTTCATGAGGCGGCTCTCGCACGAGGAGGGCAAGTTCCAGGCCGCCTCGGCCGCGTTCTGGACCGGCGGCGCGTTCGTCTACGTGCCGAAGGAAGTCCGCCTCGAGAAGCCCCTCCAGATCGTCTGGCTCATCGACGAGCCGGGCACCGCCCAGTACGCGCGAACGCTGGCCGTGGTCGGGGAGTTCGCCGAGTGCCAGCTCCGCGAGTACTGCGTGGCCCCGCCGATCGACGGCCAGGCCCTGCACGCCGGCGGGTTCGAGCTCTACGCCCTGCCCGGCGCGCAGGTCCACCTCGCCCACTACCAGGACTGGGGCCCGGGCGAGGTCTTCGACATCTCCACCAAGCGGGTCGAGATCCGCCGCGACGCCCGGGTGCGCTGGGTGCCCGTCCATCTCGGCGGCCACCTGACCAAGCAGACGCTCGACATCGTCACCGCGGAGCAGGGCTCAGACATGCGCCACAGCGGCCTGTACTTCACGGAGGGCCACGAGCACCTCGACCTCTTCACCACGGACAAGCACGAGGAGGGCGACACCACCGGCGACACCGTGTGGAAGGGCGCGCTCACCGGCGAGTCCCGCGCCTCGTACGAGGGGCTGATCCACATCGTGCCCGGCGCCCAGAACACGAACACCTACCTGCAGACCCACTCGATGCTGCTCTCGCCCCGGGCCAAGGGCGACGCGATCCCGTCCCTGATCGTCCGGACCGACAACGTCTCGGCCTCGCACGGCGGCACGGTCGGCGAGCTCGACGAGGACCAGGTCTTCTACATGCTGACCCGCGGGCTCACGCGCAGCGAGGCGGTCCGGATCCTCGTCGAGGGCTATTTCGAGGAGGTCGTTCAGCGCCTCGACGACCCGGGCCTGGAGGCGCTCGTTCGCCGGCGGATCGCCGAGAAGCTCCAGGCCGCCGAGGCCGAGGTCGCCGAGTTCATCGGCAGCAGGGAGCGGCTCGCCGAGCGCTCAGAGGTCGGCTGATGGCGCTCGCCGCACCACTCGTCGACGTCCGCGCCGACTTCCCGGTGCTCTCGCGCGAGTTCCACGGCCGCCGGCTCGCCTACCTCGACTCGGCCGCCACCTCCCAGAAGCCGCGCCAGGTGATCGAGGCGATGGACCACTTCTACCGCACCTCCTACGGCACCGTGCACCGCAGCCTCTACGAGCTCGCCCGCGAGTCGACCGAGCTGTTCGAGGGCGCGCGCGAGCGGATCGCCCGCTTCGCCGACTGGGACGTCGAGGCCACGATCTTCACCGGCAACGCGACCGGGTCGATCAACCTGGTGGCCTACACGTGGGGCCGCCAGAACGTCGGCCCGGGAGACGAGGTGCTGATCACCGAGATGGAGCACCACTCGAACATCGTCCCCTGGCAGCTTCTCTGCCTCGAGAAGGGAGCGCGGCTCCGCTACCTCCACATCTCGGCGGAGGGGACGCTGTCGCTCGACGAGCTCGACGCCGTGCTCGCCGAGGGGCGAGTGAAGCTCGTGGCCGTCGCCCACGTGTCGAACGTGCTCGGCACGATCAACCCGCTCGCCGAGGTCGTCGCCCGCGCCCACGACGCCGGCGCCCGAGTGCTGGTCGACGGCTCGCAGGCCGCGCCCCAGCTCCCGCTCAGCGTCCGGGCGATCGACGCCGACTTCTACGCCTGGACCGGCCACAAGGCCCTCGGCCCGACCGGGATCGGCGTGCTCCACGGCCGGCCCGAGCTGCTCGAGGAGATGCCCCCGTTCATCGGCGGCGGCCACATGATCTCGCACGTCGACCTCGAGACCTCCACCTGGAGTGACCTCCCGGGCAAGTTCGAGGCGGGCACGTCGGCGATCGCCGAGGGGGTGGGGCTCGGCGCGGCGGTCGACTACCTCTCCGCCCTCGGCATGGAGGACGTGCGGGCCCACGAGCGTGAGCTCACGGCCTATGCGCTCGAGCGGCTGGTCGACGTGCCGGGACTCACCCTGTTCGGCCCGCGCGACCCCGAGCGCCGGGGCGGCGTGGTCTCGTTCGCGATCGACGGCATCCACCCCCACGACCTGGCGGAGATCTGCGACCGCGAGGGGGTCTGCATCCGGGCCGGCCACCACTGCGCCCAGCCGCTCATGCGGGCCCTGGGCGTAGCGGCCACGGCGCGCGCGTCGTTCCACGTGTACAACGCGCGCGAGGACGTGGACCGCCTGGTCGACGCCCTGGCCAAGTCACGGGACGTCTTCGAGCTCGCCTGATGGACGCGCTGTACCGCGACTACATCCTCGACCACTACAAGAACCCGCGGAACTTCGGGACCCTCGAGCCCCACGACCGCGACTTCCACGACCACAACCCGCTGTGCGGCGACGAGCTCGGGATCCACGTCCGGCTCGAGGACGGTCGGATCGAGGACCTGCGCTTCCACGGCCAGGGCTGCGCGATCTCCCAGGCCGCCGCCTCGATCGCGTCCGAGGAGCTCATCGGGATGGAGCTGGAGGAGGCCGCGGCGCTCCCGGCCGACTGGATCATCGACCTGCTCGGGATCGAGATCACGCCGGCGCGCCGCAAGTGCGCCCTGCTCGCGCTGAAGGTGATGCGCGGGGCGGCCAGCGGCGACGCCTCCTGGCCCGAGTGATCCTCGCGAACCCGCCTACCGTCCCATCCTGGTGGGCTCCTGGGCCACCTACCTTCCACGGTATGGCCGGCGCCTCGTGATGACCGTGGTGTGCAACCACCGCGACGGCCGCTGGCTACTTCGGCACGTCCCCGGCTCGTCGCCGCACTAGCGCGAGCGGGCGACCGGCGCCTCGGGCTCCGCCTCGGGGGTCGGAGCGGCGCCCCCCTCCCGCCGCACCACTGCGGCCACCGACAGCACGATCGCGAGCGCGCCCACGACAACCCGGATCGTGACCTCCTCGGAGAGGATGGCCCACCCGAGGAAGATGGCGATGACCGGGTTCACGTAGGCGTAGGTGGCGACGGTCGAGATCGGCGCGTTCTCGAGCAGCCAGACGTAGGCGGTGAAGGCGAGCAGCGAACCGGCCACGACCAGGTAGGCGAGCGCGCCGATCGACTTCGCCGAGAAGGCGGCGACGTGCACGTCGCTGGCCTCCCCGGCGATCAGGCCGACCACCACCATCGCCGACCCGCCGAGGAGCATCTGGAGCGCGGTGGAGCAGAACGGGTCGGCCGGCAGGGGGATGCGGTCGGTGCTCGAGTAGAAGGAGCCGGCGGCCCACGAGACGGACGCGGCGATCACCACCAGCACCCCCCAGAGCGGGGCGCCTTCCGGTCGCCCGCCGGGCAGCACGAGCACAGCGAGCCCGACGAAGCCGACCGCCACGCCGGCGAGCGTCGTCTTCGGCACCCGGTCGCGGTGCAGCGAGCGCATCACCACGACCCACAGGGGGACAGAGCCGATGATCAGGGCGGCGAGGCCGGAGGGGACCTTCTGCTCGGCCACGGTCACGAGCCCGTTGCCCCCGAACGGGAGCAGGAGACCCACGAGGCCGGCGCCGAGCAGCTCGCGGCGGGTTACCCGAAGGCGCGCCTCGGCGCCGGCGAGGCGCAGGGCGACCCAGAAGATCGCCCCGGCGAGCGCGAACCGCACGCCGGCCGCCAGCAGCGGCGGCATGGTCTCGACCATGATCCGGATGGCGAGGTAGGTCGAGCCCCAGACCAGGTAGATCGTGGCCAGGGCGGCCCACACGAGCCATCCGCGCTCGGGGCCGGGGCTTCGCACCACCGCACCGTGGCAGAGCGGCGGTCCCCGGACAAGTCCGAGCGCTGATGGCGCCTATCAGTCGCGCTTTGCCGCCGGGTCAGCCGGCGGCCGCCCGCTCGGCCCCGGCGGCCGGGTTCGCGCGCGCCCACTCGACGATCCGACCGGAGCCCTGGACCACCTCGCCGTCGTCGGTCACGAGCACGGGCACCATGTAGCTGCCGGTGAGCCGCTTCACCTCGCGCCTCCCCGGGGTCCGGTTGAAGGCGCCGGGCAGGTATCCGAGGCCGTAGGACTTCACGACCTCCGGCTCCCATCCAGCCTCGGTGAGGGCGCGGTAGGCGTTCCCGCAGGGGTGGCCGCCAGGCCGGAGCGGGACCGGGAACGTCCCGTAGCAGACGTAGAGCTTCATGCCTGCATTCAAGCGCGCCGCGGCTCAGCTCGCCCGATCGCGCCGCTAGAATCCATATCTGATCGGCGGACGCGGAATTGGTTTGGCGGACCGCCGGATGCGGAAGACTTCGCAGAGGCGTCCCCGAGAGCAGAGCGAATGGCAGCCACCGACAAGACCCGAATCCCCAAGCCCAGCCCCATCAAGGAGAACGACCAGGGCCAGCTCGTCGCCAAGAAGGGCATCTCGCGTGAGGTCATCGAGGAGCTCTCGCGGGTCAAGGGCGAGCCCGACTGGATGCGCGAGAAGCGCCTGCGCTCGTTCGACATCTTCGAGCGCAAGCCGATCCCCACCTGGGGTGTCGACCTCTCCGACCTGCACTTCGACGATCTCGTCCTCTACTCGCCGCCCGAGGCGGGCCGCTACAACAGCTGGGACGAGGTCCCCGAGGACATCAAGGACACCTACGAGCAGCTGGGCATCCCGCAGGCCGAGCGCGAGCACCTGGCGGGCGTGGTCGGCGTCTGGCGCCAGGAGCCCTTCTACGAGGGCCTCAAGAAGGAGTACGCCGACAAGGGGATCGTCTTCTGCGCCATGGACACGGCGGTGAAGGAGTACCCCGACCTCGTCCAGCAGTACTTCATGAACAAGTGCGTGCCGCCCCAGGACAACAAGTTCTCGGCGCTGCACGGCGCTGTGTGGTCGGGCGGCTCGTTCCTCTACGTCCCCGAGGGCGTGAAGGTCGACCTGCCGCTGCAGGCCTACTTCCGCATGGAGGGCTCAGGCGAGGGCACCTTCGAGCACACGCTGATCATCGCCGAGCCGGGGTCCGACGTGAACTACATCGAGGGCTGCACCGCCCAGACCTACTCGGTCAACTCGATGCACTCGGCGGTGGTCGAGATCTTCGTCAAGCAAGGCGCCCGGGCCCGCTACACCACCGTCCAGAACTGGTCGAAGGACGTCTTCAACCTCAACACCAAGCGGGCGATCGTGGAGGCCGAGGGCACCGTCGAGTGGGTCGGCGGCTCGATGGGGGCCAAGAAGGTCATGCTCTACCCGGGCTCCTTCCTGATCGGCGAGCACGCGCGCGCCGACCACCTCAACGTGGGCGTGGCGTCGGGCGACGTCTGGAAGGACACCGGCGCCAAGGTCATCCACGTGGCGCCCAACACCACCTCGAACATCCTCGCCAAGTCGATCTCGAAGGACGGCGGGATCATGGGCTACCGCGGGCTGGTCCGGATGGGCCCGAAGGCCCACGGCTCCAAGGCGCACGTCCAGTGCGACGGGCTGATGATGGACCCCTACTCGCGCTCGGACACCTGGCCCGACATCCAGATCCAGAACCCGCACGTCACCGTGGCCCACGAGGCCGTGGTCGGCAAGATCTCCGACGCCCAGCTGTTCTACCTCCAGAGCCG
>DASQXU010000097.1:0-2315 GCA_035639555.1 Thermoleophilaceae bacterium | reverse complement strand
TCCGGGTCCTCGGCCAGGAGGCGCCGCACGGTCTCGCTGTCCGAGCCGTTGCCGGGCCTGCCGTTGTCGAGCCCGGCGGCGAACGAGGCCAGGTCCTCCCAGCTCCACTCGCCGGCGAGGTCCGGGTGTCGAAAGGCGGCCGGGAAGCCGAAGGCGAAGTCCAGCGCCACCACGCGGCGAGCCCGGCCGATCAGCCGACCTGCCCCCGGCCACTCCTCCCAGGCCGGTGCGTGGCGGAGCGGAGCGCCGCGGAGGAAGTCCTCGACCGCGGAGCGGTCGTGGGCGCGAACCACGCTGTGCAGGGTTATTCGCGCGCCCTGCCGGTGCGCCTCGGCGACGTAGACCTGCTGCTCGCTGGGCTTGGCTGCCCCAGACCAGTCGACGCCGATGAACCGATCGAATGGTCCGCTCACGTTGAGCGCACAGTAGCGGCTGCCTCCGTCTACTGCCGATGCCTGTCGGCGGCCCGCCACTGGAGCGCCCGCTCCACGGTCAGGCGCAGCAGCGGGCCCCGCGGTGGCCGCTCCCGGTAGGGGGCGTAGCGGGCGGCAAGCGCGTCCATCGCGCCCCTCTGCTGGCGGGCGTCGACCACGTCGATCCGCCCCAGCAACTGGACCCAGGCCAACCGCTCCCAGTCGTCGTCGTAGCGGTCGACGCACAGCGCGGCCTCCGGCCGCCGGCGCAAGAAGCGGATCCGCGCGGGCTCGGGCGAGCGCTTCGGCTTCTCGTCGATGGCGCTCCAGATCGCGCCCTCGGCCACGGCGTAGGTGACCGGCAGCACCCGGGGCCGGTCACGTTCGTCGAGCATGCCGAGCCGCCCCACGCGCGACTCGGCGAGGAGCTCCCGGGCGAAGCCCGGCAACTCGGCGAGATTGAAACCGCCCACCGCGGGAGACGATACGGGCTGACCCGAAAGCGCAGAGGAGGGGATCATGGAAGTCGGAATCGGGCTGCCGGCCACCGTGCCCGGCATCGAGCGCCGGGCGTTGCTCGACTGGGCGCGCCGGGCGGAGGAGCGCGGCTTCTCGAGCCTCGGGACGCTCGACCGGATCGTCTACCCGAACTACGAGCCGCTGATCTCGCTGGCCGCGGCCGCCGCGGTCACCGAGCGGATCCGGCTGACCACCGACATCCTGATCGTCCCCTACCGCGGCGTCGCCGCCGTGCTGGCGAAGCAGGCGGCCACGCTCCACCATCTCTCGGGCGGCCGGCTCGTGCTGGGCGTAGCCGTGGGGCGGCGGCCGGACGACTTCCAGGCCGCCGGGGTGCCGATGAAGGGCCGGGGCAAGCGCTTCGAGGAGATGATCGACGAGATGAAGCGGATCTGGGCCGGTGAGGAGCGAGGTCACGCGGGCGCGATCGGCCCGCCCGTGGACGGCGGTCCGCCGCTTCTGATCGGCGGCCGGGTGGACGCCGCCTTCCCGCGGGCCGCCCGCTTCGGCGCCGGCTGGACGATGGGGGGCGGCTCGCCGGACCAGTTCCGGCAGGCGATCGACAAGCTCGAGGGCGCTTGGCGCGAGGCCGGCCGCCAGGGCGAGCCGCGGAAGGTCGCGCTGGCCTACTTCGCGCTCGGGCCGAACGCGAACGAGGACGCCGACCGCTACCTCCTTCACTACTACGACATCGGCGGCGCCGACCTAGCCCGCCAGATCGCGTCGAGCGCGGCCACCGACCCCGAGACGGTCGAGCAGTACGTGGATGGCTTCGCCCAGGCGGGTGCGGACGAGTTCATCCTGTTCCCCTGCTCCACCGACCCCGACCAGGTCGACCGGCTGGCCGAGGTCGCCTTGTAGGCGATCCATCCACCCCGGCCGCGACCATACGGCCATGCTTCGCCCCGCTCGGATCCTGCGGGCGGCGCTCGGCGTGCGCGTCGCCCGCTCGCTCTACGGGCGCTGGCTTCGGCTACCTGCGCCCAACCGTGAACGGCTAGAGCCGCTGGCCGAGGACGCCAAGCGGCTGGCCCTCGACCTCCGGGGGTTCGTCGATCGGGGTACGGCCGAGCGCGAGCTGCGCGTGGCGACTGAGTCGCTGGCCGTCGGGCTCGTCGAGTCGGCCGAGGCCGACCCCGAGGTCACTGAGGCCGAGGTCAGCCGCCTGCGGGACGAGCTGGGGCGCGAGCTGGCGCGCCTCGCCGCCGCCGAGGCCGGGCGGGCGCCAGCGCCGCCCGGCGCGTAGCGCGGCGCGTAACCTCGGGGCGTGATCTCGCCACTGCGCTACGAGGACGGCGCGCTGCTGATCCTGGACCAGCGGCTGCTCCCCGCGGAGGAGCGCTGGCTTCGGTGCCGGCGACCGGAGGAGGTCGCCGAGGCGAT
>DASQXU010000096.1:0-8000 GCA_035639555.1 Thermoleophilaceae bacterium | reverse complement strand
GCCGCAGAAGGCCACGATCTGGCACGGCCGCGCGATCGCGCCGCTCGGCGCGCCCCGGCGCGTCAGGCGTGTGATCACCGCGGCCAACCGCCTGATCCACAAGCCGTACCGCTACGGGGGTGGCCACGGCGCGAGCATCAGCCGGATCGACTCCGGCTACGACTGCTCGGGCTCCGTGAGCTACGCCCTCTACGGCGGCCGGTTCTTGCGCCTGCCCCTTGACTCGAGCAGCCTCATGGGCTGGGGACGCAGCGGCCCGGGCCGGTGGATCACGGTCTATGCGAACGCCGGCCACGCATACGTCGTGGTCGCCGGGCTGCGGTTCGACACGAGCATGCACGACCCGGACGCCCCCGGGGGCACCGGCCCGCGCTGGAGCAGGACGCTCCGGCGCTCGGCGTCGTTCGTGCCGCGCCACCCGCGCGGCTACTAGGCGCGGCGCGGAGGACGGGCTCGGGAGTCGGGGCCGCCGGTATCCTGCCGGCACCATGGCGCTAGCCACCAGCCCGTACGGCGAGAAGACGGACGAGCAGCGGGCGATCACCGAGATGGTGCGGCAGTTCGTCGACAACGAGGTCATCCCGATCGCCGAGGAGCATGACCACGAGGACAAGTTCCCCGAGCAAGTCGTCGACCAGATGAAGGAGCTCGGGCTGTTCGGGGTGACCATCCCGGAGGAGTACGGCGGGATGGGGCTCGACCTCACGACCTACGCGATGATCGTCGAGGAGCTCTCGCGCGGCTGGATCTCGGTCTCCGGCATCGTGAACACCCACTTCATCGGCTCGTACCTCCTGATGAAGTTCGGGACCGGCGAGCAGAGGGAGAGCCTCCTGCCCAGAATGGCAACCGGCGAGCTCCGCGCCGCGTTCTCGCTCTCCGAGCCCGAGTGCGGCTCCGACGTCCAGGGCATCAAGTCGGTGGCCACGAAGGACCCAGAGAGCGGTGACTGGCTCCTGAACGGCCAGAAGATGTGGGTCACGAACGGCCTGCTGTCGGGCGTCGTGTTCGTGCTGATGAAGAACGACCCGAAGGCCGACCCGCCCTACCGCGGGATGACCTGCTTCATCACTGAGAAGGAGCCGGGCAACCCGGAGAACCCGGGCCTCACGATCCCACCCAAGATCAAGAAGATGGGCTACAAGGGCGTCGAGTCGACCGAGCTCGTGTACGACGGCTACCGCTGCCCGCCCGACCGCATCCTGGGCGGAGAGGAGGCCGGCCTCGGCCAGGGCTTTCGCCAGATGATGGACGCGCTCGAGGTGGGGCGGGTCAACGTGGCCGCGCGCGGGGTGGGGATCGCCCAGCGGGCGCTCGAGCTCGCGCTTCGCTACTCCCAGGAGCGCAAGACGTTCGGGCGCCCCATCGCCGGCCATCAGGCCATCCAGTTCAAGCTCGCCGACATGGGCACCAAGGTCGAGGCGGCGCGGTTGCTCACGCTGAAGGCGGCGCGCATGAAGGACGCCGGCCAGCGCTCGGACCTCGAGGCGGGGATGGCCAAGCTGTTCGCCTCGGAGACCGGCAAGGAGGTCGTCGAGGAGGCCTTCCGGATCCACGGCGGCTACGGCTACTCGAAGGAGTACGAGATCGAGCGGCTCTACCGCGACGCCCCGCTGCTGCTGATCGGGGAGGGCACCTCGGAGATCCAGCGGATGGTGATCGGCAAGAAGCTGCTCGAGCGGCACAGGACCTGATCCGGTCGGGGCTCGCGGGGCTGGCCCTACTCGCCGGGCCGGGTTTGGTTGAATCGCCTCCGTGTCGGCTGAGCAGACCAAGGGTCTGATTCGGGAGGGGGTCGAGCGGCTTCAGGGCGAGCTTCCGGCGCTGCGCCAGCTCAAGCTCGTGATCAAGCTCGAGCTGCGGGCGCGCGGCCCCGACGCCCCGATCTGGCGCGTCGAGCTACCCGGGCCGAAGGTGCAGCGCGATCCGGCCGGCGACGCCCGGCTCGAAGTGTCGCTCCCCCGCTCGCACTTCAACGAGCTGGCCCGGGAGGGCCGCCTACGCGACTGGATCGACGCCTACGAGCGCGGCCACGTGAAGGTCGCGGGCGATCCGGCGGTCATGAAGCTGCTGGCCAACGTGATCGGCCGTCAGCGAGCGCGGACCCGCGCGTAGGCCCGCGACCGGCTGACGCGACCCCTCACGGGTCGAGCGGCCTCCACGGGCGCTCGGCCTTGGGGACCCTCACGACGATCGTCGCCCGCTTCGCCTCGGCCCTCTGCGCAACCGTCGCGTTCGGGCCGAGCAGGTCCTCCCGGGACGCCCACTGGCGGAGCGACCGCATCCACGGCGGCGATCCCGCCGGCAGATCGCCCTCGGGGATCTGCCCGCGGTCGCCGAGGGTCAGCTCGTTGCCGTAGGGCTCGGTATCGGGCGGGGCGTCGTGCTCCGAGAGCGCGTCGCGCAGGCCGGGGAGCGCCGCGTTCCACTGGTCCAGCATCTTCTTCATGGCGCCCGGCTGGCGCGACCCCTCCGGGTAGGTCGGGTGCAGGAGGTGGGCGTAGGCCACCGCCACCTTGGGGTTGTCGGCCGGCCCGAGCCAACCGGCGAACGCGGCGTGGGCGAGCTCGCCGAACGCCACGACCACCTCGACCTGCTTGCCGATCAGCAGCGCGTCGAGCCACCTGCCGCGGTACGGGGCGACCCCGGCCTCGACCTGCTCGGCCTCCTTGCGGCTCGGCTGCCCGAACACCGAGTACAGGTAGGCATTGACGATCACATAGCTCCGGGTGATCCCGAGCTTCCGCAGGAAGCCCTGGACCCGCTGCCCGGCCTCGCCGACCATGCAGCGGCGGGCGATCGACTCGTGCTGGCCGGGGTCCTGCCCGAACACGAGCACCCTGGCCGACCCGTCGAGCCGGCCGCGGTGGAAGATCGGCCCCCATTCCACCCGGAAGAGGTCGGGCGGGTAGGCCTCCGGCCCGGGATAGCTCCGGGCCAGCGAGGCGAAGGGCTCCTCGACGGGACCCGGATCGAAGTCGTGCGCGGCCGCGCCGGCCCGCATCCGCTCCTCGACGAACTGGCGCGGGGAGCGCGGCGCGGCCTCCCGCCCCGCGCCGGTCCGGACCTCTCTTATCTCGCGGCGCAGGCGCTCGGCCCGGTCCCGCCGCGCTGCCTCGTCGTCGGGCCCCGGCACCGCGCTACCTCATCCACCCTTGATCGAGGCGATCTGCTCTCGCCAGACCTCCGCCTTCGAGCTCGCGGAGGCCGCGGTCTCCTCGCCCAGCGCCACGGCCGCCTTGAGCGCCCCGGCGCTCTTCTTGAGTCCCTGGTCGATGCCCGGGTGCTCGGTCTGCGCGTCTACCCAGGCCCGGAGGCTCTCGGTCTTCGCCTCGAACATCCCGAGGTCCCGGTGCTGGCGCCGCTGGCCGAACCACATCTCCTGCCACCAGTGATCCGAGACCGGCTCGTGCCAGCTCAGATAGCCGCCGCGAAGCACCTGGCGGGGCTTTGTGATCGCGCCGGTGAAGCTGTAGCGGACGCCGGCCGCCGCGTCCGGGTCGAAGAAATGGGGCGTGTAGAAGTCGGAGACCAGGATGTCGTTCACCGTATAGGCGAACTGAGCGGCCTCGCACGGATCGCAGACTTCGACCAGGAACTCCACCCGGCCCTGCCCGCGCTTCGGCGACTTGCCCGGGATCGTCCGCCGACCGAAGGGGTCGCCGAGCATCTCGAGCATCTCGTGCGAGGCGGTCAGCGACCAGCTGTCCGACATCGAGATCAGCGCGAACGGCTGGCCCTCCTTGTCCTCGTGGACCCCAGCCGCGCCGGCGGTCTGGATGTCGATCTCGACGATCATCGGCCAGTATCCGAGCGGAACATCCTCCAGGCGGGGGAAGGCATCCACGGTGGCCTGCACGTCCCAGATGGGCCCGAAGTCGCGCGTGGCCTGCCGCTGGAGCGCCGCCGCCACCCGCGCGACGTCGGACTGGTCGTGGCCCTGTACCTCCGACACGAGGGCAAGGTTGATCGTCGGCATGCGGCTACCTCCCGGTCGAGATCGGCTTTGCTCGCGCGTCCGCTGCGCGGGATGGCACCCTCCCTGGCCCAGCTCAACTATGAGGCGAAGGTGCTCGCCGCCGCAAGTGCTGCACGAAGCCTCGCCGCTAGGCGAAGACGGGGCCGACCGGCGGGTATTCGCTGATGAGCGCGGCGCTCAGCTCGCTCAGCTTGGGCGGGGGATCGCCGTCCGGCTTCACGCTGTAGCTCGTATCGAGCGCCACGGGCTTCCCCCAGGCGAGATGCCGCTCGAAGCGCTCCTGCTGCGCGGGCCCGGCCAGTGAGGTGAGCCAGTCGACGCGTCCGTAGGCCAGGTCGCCGTCAATCAGCACGAGCTCCACCCACGAGGGATCGGCCTCGAGGACGTTCTCCCACGGATCGTCGACGTGGCGCTCGAGCACGAGCACGTCGGCCGGCCGCCCCGCGGCGAGCACACCGAGCTTGTCCCCGAGGCCGGCGATCTGGGCGGCGTCGCGCGTCACCATCTGCACCAGCCGCCGCGCGTCGGTGGGGCCGTTCTGCTCGTCCAGGCACCGGCGGGCGACCTTCATCTCGGCCAGCAGGCTGGGGCTCCCGCTCGGCAGCCAGTCGGCTCCGAGCGCGACCGGGAGGCCGAGCTCGAGCGCGTCGGCCGCCTTCGTCGTCTCACCGTAGAGGCGCAGGTTGCTCTGGGGCGACCACACCAGCCGGGCCCCGGCGTCCTTGAGCTCCCCGAGCTGCTCGCGGCCGAGCGCCGTGCCGTGGATGACCACCGTCTTGTCGGTGAGCGCATTCAGCTCCATGAGCTGGTCGAGCTCCTTCCGGGAGCGTTCGTTGTCAGAGCGGCCCTCTGCGAGGTGGATGTAGAACGCCTCGACCTTCCCCGCCTCGATCCCGTCAAGGATGCTCTTGAGATCCGAGAGCCCGCGGGAGCCGGAGGGGAGGTCGACGAGCGAGCGCCCCACCTGCGCGCCGAGGACCCACTTGTCGACGTCGCGCACGAGCGCCTCGTCCTGATAGCTCGTGGCCGGGCCGCCGGTGCCCTGGATGGCGGTCACGCCGCCGACGAGCGCGCGGATCTCCGCGTACCGCAGCTGGGTCTTGGGCGGGAGGGCGGCGAGCAGCTTGTTCTGGGGGTCGCGGACAAGCGCGTCATAGATCTCGCTTCCCCGCCACGCGTAGCGGTTCACGAACTGCCGCGGCGGCTCCCAGGGGGCGAAGACGTTGAACTCCGGGTGCCCGTGGAGGTCGACCAGGCCGGGCAGGATCACGCCGGCGGTCTCGTGGACGCGCACGCCCTCCGGCCTCTTCGCCTCCACGGCCTGGATCTCCTTGCCCGCGCCCACCACGACGTAGCCGTCCTCCATCGCGCGCTCCGGCGTGAGCACGCAGCCGCGGAGCGCCACCGCCTCCGCGGGCGCCGCGCGGAGCGGCAGCTCGCGCCCCGTCTGCTTCACGACGCCCGGCGGCTCGACCTCGTCGGTGACGCCGGCCTGGAAGAGCTCTTCGAATCGATCGTCGGCCACGCGGCGCCCCGATCGTAACCCCGGACCGGCGTCAGCCCGGACGGGCGCGGGTATAGACCCGCGCGGTGAAGCCGGAGAACCTCCTCCAGAACCGCCCGGTGGACGTGAGGTCGGAGTTCGCCGACCAGCGCAACCACTTCTACGTCCCGGACCGGCTGGTCGAGTTCGACCGGGAGCGCTGGGAGGGGCGGGTGAGCTGGCGACCGGTGGCCATGAAGCAGCGGGTCTCCTACCACCAGCTCACGGTCCAGCTCGAGGGCTACCAGGTGTGGCAGGACGTGCCCCCGCACGAGTACGAGGAGGCGCCCTCGTTCCCGCTGCGAGTGTCGTTTGCCTCGCCCCGGGCCGTCCGGCTGCGACTCGCCTCACGCCCGGCCGCGCTCGAGGAGCTCTCCTCGCCGATCCTCGAGAGCTGCCCGGAGGACGACTCCTGGGAGCCGTTCGACGACGGCCGCGCCGTGACGTGGCGCTCGCCACACGGCTCGCTGACCGTCGAGCGCAAACCCTGGCGGGTGGTCCTGCGGGATGCCGCTGATCGGGTGCTCACCGCCACCAGGCACGTCGAGGACTCCGCGAGCGTGGTGAACGTCAACCCGATGCCGTTCTCCTTCGTGCGGAGGGCCTTGGACCTGCACCGCCATCTGGCGGTCAGCCTGTCGCTCTCGCCCGGAGAGCGCCTGTACGGCGGCGGCGAGTCGTTCACCCGGCTCGACAAGCGGGGCCAGACCCTCCACCTGTGGACGTGCGACGCCTACGGGTCGGAGAGCGATCTGATGTACAAGCCGGTGCCGTTCCTGCTCTCGAGTCGCGGCTACGCGCTGTTCCTGCACACGAGCGCGCCCGTGAGCTGGGATCTCGGCGAGGGCCACGACTCCGCGTCGGTCGCCTACCTCGGCGAGGACGTCCTCGACCTGTTCCTCTTCCTCGGCGGGCCCAGGGAGGTGGTCTCCGAGTACACCGCCCTGACCGGGCGGGCCGCGGAGCCGCCGCTGTGGTCGTTCGGGCTGTGGCTCGGACGCGAGTCCTACCGGTCCCAGGGGGAGGTCGAGGGGGTGGCGGCCGCGGTGCGCGAGCGCGACATCCCGTGCGACGTCCTGCACATCGACACCGATTGGACCGAGGTCCCGTTCCAGGTCGACTTCCGCTTCTCTCCCTCGCGCTTTCCCGACCCGGACGGGATGCTCGAGCGGCTACGCGAGCGCGGCCTGCGCCTGATGGTGTGGGTCCAGCCCTACTTCCATCCCACCGATCCGCTGCACACCGAGCTGATCGACCGCGGATACGCGGTGCTCGCGGCCAACGGCGAGCCGCCGGTCGACGACGCCGTGCTCGACCTCTCGAACCCCGACGCCGTGCGCTGGTACCAGGAGCGCCTTGAGGGCGTGCTCCGCCAAGGCGTCGCCTGCTTCACGGCCGACTTCGGCGAGGCGGCGCCGATCTCCGGGATCTACGCGGGCGAGCTCGCGAGCCACCGGGAGCACAACCTGTATCCCCTGCGCTACAACCGGGCGGTCGTCGAGGCGACCGAGCGGGTCACCGGCGAGCGGGTGCAGTGGGCACGCAGCGCCTGGGCCGGCAGCCAGCGCTATCCCGTCCACTGGGGCGGTGACGCCGAGGTGGAGGACACCGGCTTCGCCGGCACCCTGCGGGGCGGGCTCTCGCTCGGGGTGTCTGGGTTCAGCTTCTGGGGCCACTTCGTCGGCGGCTTCCCGAAGCCGACGCCGCCGGGCCTCTACGGCCGCTGGCTCGCCTTCGGCGCGCTGTCCTCGCACATGCGCTGTCACGGGGCACCACCCACCGAGCCGTGGGAGCTCGGCGAGGAGTTCGAGGACCTGTTTCGGCGGATCACCCGCTTCCGCTACTCGCTGCTGCCCTACCTCTGGGCCCAGGCCGGGCAGGCGGCCGCCGCCGGCCATCCGATGCTCCGCCCGCTCTTCTTCGAGTACCCGGCGGACCCGGGGTCGTGGCTCGTGGATGACGCCTACATGCTCGGGACCGACCTTCTGGTCGCGCCGCTGCTCGAGGAGGCGGCCGAGCGGCACGTGTACCTCCCGCCCGGGCGCTGGGTCCGGTTCTTCGACGGCGCGGTCGAAGAGGGCCCTGGGTTCCGGCGCCTGGCCACGTCGGAGCTGCCGGTGGTGCTGCTCGCGCGAGAGGGGGCCGCCGTGCCCCGGATCGCGGTCGCCCGCTGCGTGGACGAGGCCGACTGGAGCACGCTCGAGCTCGCGGTGGCCGGGGGCGATGAGGGTGAGGCGCTGGTCCGGCTGCCCGACCACCGCCGGGGCCGACTCGTGCGGGTTCGCGGCGGCGCTGTCGCGGAAGACCCCTTCGTCGGGCGGGTCGACTGGAAGGTGAGCGCGCTCGGCGAGAACTAGGGCGCCGGCTGGCAGCGCGGGCACCAGAACGTCGTGCGCCCCCCGACCCGCCCGCGCGAGAGGCCGCTGCCGCAGCGCGGGCAGTGGCCATCCGGCCGGCGCTCGGCGAGCAGCTCACCGA
>DASQXU010000095.1:0-10699 GCA_035639555.1 Thermoleophilaceae bacterium | reverse complement strand
GGCGGTGGTGACCGCCGATCCCAAGGCGGAGTCGGTCGCGCGCTCTTCGGGCGCGCGGGTGCTGCGCGACGAGGCCGAGGCCGGGCAGTCGCGGGCCGCGCTCTTGGGGGTCCGGCACGCGCTCCGGAACGGCTTCGAGCGCGCGCTCCTGGTTCCCGGGGACACCCCCCTGCTGGACGCCACCGAGGTCTCCGCGCTGCTCGCCCGCGACCTCGAGCTGGCGATCGTCCCCGACCGCCACGGGACCGGCACGAATGCGCTGCTACTGCGCCCGCCCGACGCGATCGAGCCCGCGTTCGGCCCCGGCAGCCTCGAGCGACACCTCGACCGGGCGCGCGCCGCGGGGATTCGCGCCACGCTCGATCACGCGGGCTCCCTGCTGCTGGACGTCGATAGCCCAGAGGACCTCGCCGAGCTGGGGGCGCGGCTCGAGCGCAGGCGCGGCGCGGCGCCGATGACCCGCGGCGCCCTTCGCCGGCTCGGCCGGGCGCGGGCGCGGGGGCCGTCGGTGGCGCCCCCGGACGCCGAGCGGCCGCCCGTACGCGCCTGACCTCGCCCACCGTCGCACTGACCCCGGTCGGCGGGCTGCCCGCGGTTCGGCCCGGCGACGACCTCGCCGCGCTCCTGGCGGCCGCTGCGCCGCCCGATCTCGCCGACGGCGACGTGTTGGTGGTCGCCCACAAGGTGGTCTCGAAGGCCGAGGGCCGCGTGCGCCGGCTCGCCGACGTCGAACCCGGCGAGCTCGCCCGTCGGCTCGCGGGCGAGCAGGAAAAGGACCCGCGGCTGGTGCAGGTCGTGCTCGACGAGAGCGCCGTGCTGCTGCGCGCCGATCACGGCGTGCTCGTCTCCGAGACGGCGCACGGCCTCGTGTGCGCCAACGCCGGGGTCGACCAGTCGAACTCCGGCGATCCGGACGAGGTCGTGCTGCTGCCCGCCGACCCGGACGCCTCGGCCCGCGTGCTCCGGGCGGGGATCGCGGGCGCGCGCGGCGTCCGGCCGGCGGTCGTCGTCTCGGACTCCTTCGGCCGGCCCTGGCGCCTCGGGCAGACCGACGTGGCGATCGGCGCCGCCGGGCTCGCGCCGCTCGAGGACTGGCGGGGCCGGCCGGACGCCTTCGGCCGCGAGCTGCGCGTCACCGCGATCGCGGTGGCGGACGCGGTGGCCGCCGCGGCCGACCTGGCGCGGGCAAAGGACTCGGGCGAGCCCGCGGTGGTGATCCGGGGGCTCGAGCGCTTCGTGACCCGGGGCGACGGCCCGGGAGCCGCCGCGCTGCGCCGCCCGCCGCAGCTGGACCTGTTCCGGTAGCAGCGCGTGCGGGCGGCGCCCGGCAGTCCTCACCCCGCGGCGGGCTCCTCCATCGGCCGGTAGCTGAGGGTCAGGACCCGGTGCCCGCGCGGGCGGGTGATGACGAAGAGCACGGTCTCGGCCACGTCCTCGGGGCTCATCATGCCCTCGAGCGCGGGCATGTCGGGCGTGCGGCCGCGGCCCATCGCAAAGTCGGTGGCCACGCCACCCGGGCACAGGCTCGTGACGCGCACCCCGCGCTCGCGCAGCTCGTGGTCGAGCGAGCGCGCGAAGCCGACCTGGCCGAACTTGGATGCGCAATAGACCGCCTCGCCCGGGAGCCCGCGCAGCCCGGCGACCGAGGCGATCACGACGACGTCCGCCGCGTCGCTTCGGAGCAGGTGCGGAAGCGCGGCGCGGGTCGCGTAGAGAGTGCCCTTCAGATTCACGTCGACCATTTCCTCGAGGTACTCGGGCGCGAGCTCGAGGAAGTCGCCGTAGGCGCCCGTGCCCGCGTTGTTCACCAGCACGTCCAACCGGCCGAAGCGCTCGACCGCAGCCGCCACCGCCCGGTCGATCTGTTCGGCCGAGCGCACGTCGCAGGCGACCGCGAGCGCCCCCGCCAGGCCGAGGTCGTCCCCGCTGCGCGAGGCGAGCGCCACGCTCGCTCCTTCCTCGACGAGCCGCCGCCCGACGGCCGCGCCGATGCCACGGCTGGCCCCGGTGACGAACGCCACCCTCCCGTCGAGCTGCCCCATCGCTTCTCCTCGGTCTCGGGTGCGGCGGTTCAGGCCGGAGCCCGGCCCGCCGCCCGGACGGGCGGCGGGCCGGGCCGGCCGGCGTACGGTCAGACGCGCCCCGTGGCCATACGCTGCTTGCGGGCGATCGCGTCGACGATCACCGCTGCCAGCAGGACCGCGCCGGTGACGATGAACTTGACCGACGACTCGAGCGCCAGCAGGTCCATGCCGTTCGAGATCGAGCCGATGACGATCGCGCCGAGCAGCGCCGTCCACACCGTTCCCCGACCGCCGAACAGGCTCGTGCCCGCGACGACCGGCCCCGCGATGGCGAGCAGCAGCAGGTCGCTCCCGCCCGAGGACTGGTTCACCGCGAGCAGGCGCGAGGCCCCCATGATGCCCCCGATGGCGGCCATCGTCGAGGCGAGCATGAAGACCGCCACCCGGATCCGCGAGATCGAGATGCCCGCCCGCCGAGCCGCCTCCGCGTTACCGCCGACCGCATAGATGTGGCGGCCGAAGCGGGTCCGCGTGGTGAACCACTGGAATACGAGCACGAACGCTATGAGGATCAGTCCGGCCAGCGGCACGCCCCGATCGGCGTTCATGATCACGACCGCGGCGATCACGACCGCCGCGACCAGCACGATGCGGACGACGAGCGTGGGCAGCGGCGCAGCCGGCAGGTTCGAGCGCATCCGCCGGATGCGCCCGAACAGCGTGGCGCCTGCGTAACCCGCAATCCCCACGACCGCGATGATCCAGCCCACGGCATCGCTGTAGAAGGTGCCGGTGAGGCCGGTGATCTTGCTGTCCGTGATGTTCACGGTGCCGGTCTCGCCCAGCACCTTGAGCAGGAAACCCTGCCAGGCCAGGAGCCCGGCCAGCGTGACCACGAAGGACGGGATCCCGAAGAAGTTGAAGAGGAACCCCTGGAGGAACCCAATCCCGGTGCCGGTCAGGATCCCGACGATGATCCCGAGGTACGGCGACCAGCCGTTCTTGGTGACCAGCACCGCCATCACCGCCGCGGCGAGGCCACTCACCGCGCCTACCGACAGGTCGATCTCCCCAAGCAGCAACACCAGCACGACCCCAACCGAGATGAGCCCGACCGCCGTGATCTGGAGGACGAGGTTCGTGAGGTTGGTTGCCGTGAGGAAGCGGCTCTCCTGAGCCTGGAAGATCGCCCAGATCACCGCGATCGCGATGATCACCCGGATCTCGCCGAGGTCCCCTTGCAGGAAGCGCCGCAGAATCTCCATCCGTGGGCGAGGGACCTCTACGGCCTCGCCCACGGGGGCGGCTGCGCCCGTTCCGCTGCTCATTCGTCACCTCCCCTTCCATCGCCGCCGAACTCGGCGCCGGTGATCGCGGCCACGACGTCCTCCTGAGAGGTCTCGCCTACGGGGAAGTCGCCGGCCTTCCTTCCGAGCCGGAGCACGAAGACGCGATCGGCCACGGCGAAGACGTCGGCCAGGTTGTGGCTGATCACCACGACGCCGTGACCGTTGTCGCGCAGCCTCTTGATGAGCTCCAGGACCTGCGCGGTCTGCCGCACGCCGAGCGCCGCCGTTGGCTCGTCCAGCATCACGACCTTGGGCTCGCCCAGCAGCGAGCGGGCGATCGCGACCTGCTGGCGCTGCCCGCCCGACATCGTGCCCACCTCGGCCCGCACGTCGGTGATCGTGACCGCCAGATTGCTCAGGAGCTCGTGCGAGCGGTGCTCCATGTCGGTCTCGTCGAGCACTCGTACCGGCCCCGCCGTCTCCTCGCGACCGAGGAACAGGTTCTCGACGACGTCGAGGTTGTCGCACAGGGCCAGGTCCTGGTAGACGGTCGCGATCCCCAGCTGGTACGCGTCGTTCGGGGCGGTGATCTGGACCGGGTCACCCTCGAAGCGGATCTCGCCGCTGTCGGCCTGGTGGATGCCGGCGATGACCTTGACGAGGGTCGACTTTCCCGCGCCGTTGTCGCCCACCAGGGCCACGACCTCGCCCGCCTGGACGCTGAAGTCCACGTCCTCCAGCGCCTGGACCGGCCCGAAGCTCTTACTCACCCCCTCGAGGGCGAGGACCGGCGTGTCGGAGTTCATGGTCCATCACTCCTTTCCTCCGTCGGCGGCGGCCGGCGACGCTCGAGCGCCGCCGGCCCCACCAAGCTCCCTACTGGATGCCGGCCGACTTGCACGCGGAGGCGTACTTGCCGGTGCAGATCTGCTTCGGCGTCCAGAAGGAGTCCTTCACTATCGTGTCGTTGATGTTGCTCTTGGTCACTGCGACCGGGGTCAGGATCACCGACGGCACCTTCTTCTTGCCGTTGTCGACCTGCTGATTGATCAGCCCGCTCGGGGGCTTCTTCCCCTGGACGAGCGCGACGGCGATGTCGGCGGCCTTCGGCGCCTCCTGGACGCCGACCGCCTTGTAGACCGTCATGTACTGCTCGCCGATCAGGATCCGCTGAACCGCCGCGAGCTCGGCGTCCTGGCCGGTCGTGGGCTTCGTCTTCGGATCGACCCCGGCACCCTTCATGGCCGCGATCGCCCCTCCGGCCGTGCCGTCGTTCGCCGCGTAGACCCCGGCGAAGCCGTTCTTACCGATCGCGGTGATCGCCTGGTCCATCTCCGTCTGGGCCTTGTCCGGGCTCCAGTCCGGAGTGTCGTAGGCCTTCGAGATCTTGACCCCGCTCGAGCTGAACACCTTCATCGCGCCCTGCTTGAAGAGCTTTGCGTTGTTGTCGGTCGGGGCCCCGTTGATCATGGGGATCGGGCCGCTCGCCTTGCCGTCCTGCTTGAGCTTCTTGGCCAGGGTGGACGCCTGGAGCTCCCCGACCCGGACGTTGTCGAACGAGATGTAGTAGTCGATGTCGGCGTTCGTGATCAGGCGGTCGTACGACACGACTGGCACCTTCTGCTGCTTTGCCTTCGTGACGATCGCGCCAGCCGAAGCGGCGTCGACCGCGTCGAGCACCAGCACCTTCGCACCCTTCGTGAGCGCGGCCTCGGCCTGCTGCTGCTGCTTCGCCGGATCCTGCTCGGCGTTGGAGTAGATGACCTCGCAGTTCTTGCAGAGCTGCTTCACTCTGGCCTCGAAGCGCGGGCGGTCCTGCGACTCGTAGCGCGCGGTCTTCGACTCGGGAAGCAGCAGGGCGATCTTGCCGTTTCCGCCTCCGCCTCCGCCACCGCCGCCACAGGCCGAGATGGCGACGGCGGTGCCTAGCGCCGCGGCGGCTGCGGCCGCGGTCCTAATCACACCCTTGGTGAGCATCGGTCCCTCCTCCGAAATGGGTTTGCTCCGACGGGTAGTCGGCGGGCGCGGACGGGAGTCTGCCACGCGGCGCGCCGTCATTCCAGGGGCGCCGCGTAACGCCGCCTCGGTCGTGTTCGACGCGTCGCCCCCGCTTCCTGGTGCGAGCGCAGCGTCCGTCCACCGGCGTCGGCACAGGCCCGGATGGTCGTAGCCGCGCGAATCGGCGAGGATGACCGGCGAATCGAGCACGAACCGCCCAACCCGGAAGGAGGCACCATGACGACCGAGACGCTGGACATCCACAACTGGGTGGCGGGCGAGCCCGTGGCCGTGGCGGGCGAGAAGCTCGATGTCCTGGACCCCGCCACCGGAAGGCTGCTCGGCCGTGCTCCGCTCTCGGACGCCGCCGAGGTCGATCGCGCGGTCACGGCGGCCGCGCGGGCCTACGAGTCATGGCGGGACGAGCCGGTGACCCGGCGCGCCCGGCGCATGTTCGGCCTCCAGGTCCTGCTCGAGAGGCAGCTCGAGGAGCTGGCCGAGCTCGTGACGCTCGAGAACGGAAAGCACCTCGACGAGGCTCGGGGCGAGGTCCGCCGCGGCATCGAGGTGGTCGAGCTCGCGGCCGGCATGACCACGCTGATGAAGGGCGAGACGCTCGACCAGGTCGCGAGCGGGGTCGACGTCTCGCTGCACCGCTTCCCGCTCGGCGTCTGCTGCGGCATCACGCCGTTCAACTTCCCGGCGATGATCCCGCTCTGGTTCGCGCCGCTGGCGATCGCGGCCGGGAACACGTTCATCCTGAAGCCCTCGCCGCGCACGCCGCTCACCGCCAACCGGCTGGCCGAGCTGTTCCTCGAGAGCGGCTTTCCCGAGGGGGTGATGAACGTGGTGCACGGCGCCCGGGAGACGGTCGAGGCCCTGATCGACCATCCCGAGGTCCGCGCGGTCTCGTTCGTCGGCTCGGCTCCGGTGGCGCGGAAGGTCTACGAGCGGTCCGGCCTCAGGGGCAAGCGCGTCCAGGCGCTGGCCGGGGCCAAGAACCACATGGTGGTGATGCCCGACGCCGACCTCGAGGAAGCGGCGCCTGCGGTGTTCGCCTCCGCCTTCTCGAACGCGGGCGAGCGCTGCCTCGCCGGCAGCGTGGCGGTCGGGGTCGGTGCCGTCTGCGACGCCATGGTCGAGCGCCTGGCCGACCTCGCCAGGTCGGCCAGGGTGGCCGCGGGAAACGAGCCGGGCTCGGATCCCGACGCCACGGTCACGCCGATCACGACCGAGCAGGCGCTCGAGCGGATCACTGGCTACATCGAGCTCGGCGAGCAGGAGGGAGCCAGGCTGGTGGTCGACGGGCGCGGTGCGCGACGCGACGGCGGCTTCTTCCTCGGCCCGACGATCTTCGACGAGGTGACGCCGGAGATGAGCATCGCCCGGGAGGAGATCTTCGGCCCGGTGCTCGCGGTCGAGCGGATGGAGGACCTCGACCGGGCGATCGCCACCGTAAACCGCTCCGAGTACGGCAACGCCGCCGCGATCTTCACTCGTGACGGCGGCGCCGCCCGAAAGTTCTGCCGCGAGGTGCAATGCGGGATGATCGGGGTGAACGTCTCGGTCCCCGCACCGGTGGCCTACTTCCCGTTTGCCGGGTGGCGCGGCTCCTTCTACGGCGACCTGCACGCCACCGGGCGCGACGGGGTGGAGTTCTTCACCGAACGGAAGGTCGTCACGAGCCGCTGGCCGGACCCGGCGGTGGCGCGGGTCTAGCTGCCGCCGGCGGCTCTCCCCCACTCGGGCGGGTTTCGCCGGCGGGCCGCCGACCCCCTCTCCCGCGCGCCCCCCTTGTTCCATCGGCGCCGTGTCGGGTAACCCGAGCGCGGCCACCCTCGGAGTGTGGGGGGCGCAGCCCACCCGCGATGCCTCTGTCTTCCCGAGACGTGCGAAACGCAGCCCACGTCCGGCGCCGGGCGGCCGGGGCCGCCTTGGGGACGAAGATCGTGCCAAAGACGCCACGGCCCCGGTCGGCGGGCCTGGGCCCTCTTGCGCACGCGGCGCAGAGCGAGCCATCCGGCGATCGGGCGTCTTTCCGACGCTCTCCCCGGCGAAGTGCCCTCCCCGCGGGCCGTGGGCGCGGCCGCTCGGGGGCCGGCCGCAGCTCGTAGCTAGGCGACGGCGCGCAACTCGTAGCGACGCCGGATGCCGTAGAGGGTGTCGCGCTCGGCCGCCGGGCGCCCGGCGCGGTGGGCGGCGCCCACGAGATCGGACGGCTCGAGCCGGACGCCGTGGTAGGAGCCGGCGAGGCGGCTGATGTTCTCCTCCATCAGCGTCCCCCCGAGGTCGTTGACGCCCCAGTCGAGCGCCTCGGTGGCCGCGTCGAGCCCCATCTTCACCCAGCTCGCCTGGAGGTTCCGCACCGTTTTGCCGAGCGCGAGCCGGAACACGGCGGTG
Organism: Thermoleophilaceae bacterium; assembly: GCA_035639555.1. Lineage (GTDB taxonomy): Bacteria > Actinomycetota > Thermoleophilia > Solirubrobacterales > Thermoleophilaceae > DASQXU01. The sequence goes on along the minus strand of DASQXU010000095.1, from coordinate 2,988 downwards.
TGCTTCAGGTTCTCCTCCCGCGAGATCTCCTCGATGCCGTGGGTCCGGCCGAGCAGCGTGTGGAAGGGGATGAACGAGAGCGGCACGAACTCCGTGAAGCCGCCGGTCCGCTCCTGGAGCTCCCGCACGACGCGCATGTGCTCCGCGAGCTCCCACGGCTCCTCGATGTGGCCGAACATGACGGTGACCGTCGAGCGCACTCCGGCGGCGTGGCAGGCCTCGATGATGTCGACCCAGCGCCCGACCGGCAGCTTGTTCGGCGAGATGCGCTCGCGCACGCCGTCGTGGAGCACCTCGGCGGCGGTCCCAGGGGTCGAGCCGAGGCCGGCCGCCCGGAGGCGGTGGAAGACCTCGAGCGGCGGGAGGCCCGAGACGTCGCACATGTGCGCGACCTCCATCGGCGAGTACGCGTGGAGGTGAATGGCCGGGGCCACCTCCTTGGCCAGCCGCAACCAGCCCTCGTAGTCCTCCAGCGTCCAATCCGGGTGGATGCCCGACTGCATGCAGATCTCGGTGGCCCCGAACACCACCGCCTCGCGCACGCGGCGGACGAATTCGTCGCGATCGTGCTCGTAGGCGTCCGGCGAGCGCCGGCCTTGGCCGAACCCGCAGAATGCGCAGCCGACCGTGCAGATGTTGGAGACGTTGATGTTCCGGTTGACCACGAAGGTGACCGTGTCGCCGGCGAGCTCGGACCGCAGCTCGTCGGCGGCTTCGCGCATGTCCTCGATCGCCTCCGGGCGGGTCTCTGCGAAGAGCGCGGTGAGCTCCTCGGGGCTCAGCGTCGTCCCAGCTCGGGCGCGCTCGATCGCGGCCGGGACCAGGTCGTGGCGGACCGGGCGGTCCTGCCTGCGCCCCGAGCCGCGGCGCGGGATGAAGCTCCAGTACTTCAGCTTGATGACGTCGAGGACTCCCTGCTCGAGCCACTCGGGGCTCATGTACTGCGGATAGACGCAGAGCCGCTCGGTCAGCGCGTACCCGCGCGGGGCGAGCGCCCCCCGCATCCGGTGAACCGACGGGAAGGGATGCTCGGGCGAGATGTGGTCACCGTTGGCCGAGAGCCCACCCAGGTCGGTGGCCCCTTCTTCGACCAGCGGCAACCACCAGTCCGAGAGGTTCGGCGGGATCTGGACGCCCAGCTCGGGCATCAACCGTCGGGCCTCGCGCACCAGCAGGCGCATGTCGTCGAGCGAGATCGGCGTGGCCCACTCCGGAAGCGGCGTGGAGTCGCCATGCTCGTGCTGGCGCTGGGCGCGGTCGGCGATCTCGGCCGGCTCGCGTCCGTAGTAGCGGGGGTGCGGTACGTAGTTCTGGAGGATCACCTCCTGGAGGTGCCCGTACTCGCGCTGGAGCTCGGCGAGCGTGCGCAGCGCGTCGATCCTCTCCTCCGGCGCCTCGCCGATCCCGACCAGGATCCCGCTCGTGAACGGGATGCGCAGCTCGCCGGCGGCGCGGATGGTCGCGAGCCGGCGCTCGGGGTGCTTGGTCGGCGAGCCGCGGTGGACGGCGAGGTCCGGGTTGACCGACTCGAGCATCAGGCCCTGGGAGGCGGTGACCTCCCGAAGCCGACGGAGGTCGGCCGGCTCCAGCACGCCCAGGTTCGTGTGCGGCAGCAGCCCGCGCTCGAGCGCTCGCTCGCATACCCAGGCGACGTACGAGGTGAAGTCGGCGTGCCCCCATTCCGCGAGCCGGCGGGCCACCTCGGGATTCACCTCCGGTCGCTCGCCGGTCAGCACGAGGAGCTCCTTCACGCTCCGGCGCGACGCGTCATCGAGCAGCCGCTCGACCTCGTCGGGTGCGTACAAGTGAGCGCGGTGGGTGGCGAACGAGCAGTACTTGCAGTAGCACCGGCACGTCCGCGAGAGCGAGAGCGTGTAGTTGCGCGAGAACGTGACCCGGCGCATCCGCGCCGGAGTGTACGGCTCGCGCGCGCCCGCCCGGCCCCCGGTCCCTCCCTAGGGTTCGCAGCGTGCGCTCCGCACTCATAGCGATCGCCGCCGCCGTCGCGCTCGGCATGCCTGGCTGCGGCGGGAGCTCAGGCTCCGGTGGTCCGGGGGTGACGATAGCCCTCGACTTCACGCCGAACGCCGTACATGCCCCGATCTATGCGGCTATCGACCAGGGCTACGACCGCCGGCACGGGATCCGGCTGCGGATCCGCCCGCCGGGCTCGGCGCCCGACTCGCTGAAGCTCGTGACCTCGGGCCGGGCCGACCTCGGCGTGCTCGACATCCACGACCTCGGGCTGGCGCGCGAGCGGGGCGCCGACGTGGTCGGGGTGGCCGCGCTCGTGCAGCGGCCCCTCGCCGCAATCATCGCCCGGCGGGAGGTGCGGCGCCCGCGCGATCTCGAGGGCAGGCGGGTCGGCGTGTCGGGCCTTCCCTCGGACCCGGCCGTGCTCCGCGCGGTCCTCGCCGACGACGGCGGTCGGCTGGGGCGGGTGCACCTCGTCACCATCGGCTTTGCCGCAGTGCCGAGCCTGATCGAGAGGAAGGTGGAGGCGGTGCCGGCCTTCTGGAACGCCGAGGGGGTCGTGCTGCGGCGCCGCGGAGTGCCCATCCGCGAGTTCCGGGTCGACGACTACGGCGCGCCGCGCTACCCGGAGGTCGTGCTGCTGACCCGCCGTGCGTTCCTTCGCCGCCATCGCGCGCGGGTCCGGGCGGCGCTCGGGGCGATCGGCGACGGCGTCCGCTCGGTCCTGGCCCATCCGGGCCGGGCGATCGCCGACGTGGCCCGGGCGGGCGGCGCCGACCCGGCGCTCGTGCGGGCCGAGCTGCGCGCAGTGGCCCCTGCCCTCAGCCCCCCGCTGCGGCTCGACAGCGCCATCCTCCAGGCGTGGGCTCGCTGGGACGCCCGCTTCGGCGTCCTCGCCCGACCGCCCGACGTCGAGCGGACGTTCGTGTTCGGGCTCACGTCTTAGCGGCGGGCGCCGCCGGCCAGCCGCCGCCACGCGGGCCCCGCTACGAGGCGGGCCGCCGGGGCAAGCCA
>DASQXU010000094.1:0-6596 GCA_035639555.1 Thermoleophilaceae bacterium | reverse complement strand
GTTAGAAGGAGTCCCACCATGGTCGTTCGAACTTTCCGGCCCCGCCGGTGGTTTGGCGTACTCGCCGTCGCGATCTCGGCCCTCGTGGCCGTGGTCGGGTGCGGAAGCAGCAAGAAGAGCTCCACCTCGACTTCGGTCAGCACGACCAAGGTCACCAAGAACGCCAAGGTCGCGGCCGCCGTCCCGGCCGCGGTCAAGAAAAAGGGCACGCTCGTGGTGGCCGCCGACGCGACCTACCCGCCGAACGAGTTCATCGCCTCCAATGGCCATACGGTGATCGGCATGGATGCCGACCTGGCAGCCGACCTCACCAGAGTCATGGGCCTCAAGGCCAAGGTCGTCAACGCCACCTTCGACGCGATCATCCCTGGCCTTGCGGCCAAGAAGTACGACCTCGGCATGTCCTCGTTCACCGACACCAAGGAGCGGGAGAAGACCGTCGACTTCGTGACCTACCTGGTCGCCGGCACCGAGTTCTACGTCAAGAAGCAAGGCGGGCCGACGATCAACACGCTCGCCGACCTCTGCGGTCACAAGGTGGCGGTCGAGAAGGGTACGACCCAGCAGGACGACACCACCGCCCAGGTCAAGAAGTGCAAGTCGGCGGGCAAGCCCGCGCTCAAGGTGCTGGTGTTCCCCGACCAGAACGGAGTGAACCTGGCGCTCTCGAGCGGCCGAGCGCAGGTCGCGATGGCGGACTCGCCGGTCGCCGACTACATCGTCAAGAAGTCGAACGGCCAGTTCAAGGTGGTGGGCAAGGTGTACGGAACCGCGCCCTACGGTATTGCAATCCCCAAGGGCAACGGGATGACCAAGCCGGTCCTCCAGGGCTTGAAGGTGCTGATGTCGAACGGCGCGTACCAGAGCATCCTCAACAAGTGGGGAATCCACCACTTCGCGATCAAGAACCCGAAGATCAACGGAGCGGTCAGCTAGCGGAACGCGAAACGGGTGCCGGACGGCGAAGCCACCCAGACACTAGGCGCCACCACCACCCGGCCTGACGAGATAAAGGCCGTCCCCGTCCGGCACCCCGGCCGCTGGATCGCGGCCGCGATCGTCGTCGTCATCGCGGTCGCGCTCGTGCGCTCGGCCGCCACCAACCCCCGCTTCGGCTGGGACCTGGTCGGCCACTACTTCTTCTCGAGCCAGGTCCTCGGCGGGCTCGTGGTGACCATCGAGCTCACGGTCATCTCGATGGCGATCGGGATCGTGCTCGGCGTGATCCTCGCCGTGATGCGGCTCTCGCCCAACCCGCTGGTCTCCGGGGCGAGCTGGATCTACATCTGGTTCTTCCGCGGGACGCCGGTCCTGGTCCAGCTCCTGTTCTGGAACTTCGTCTCCGCCCTCTATCCCAAGATCTCGCTCGGCATCCCCTTCGGGCCGGCGCTCGTCCACGGGAACGCCAACCGGCTCATCACGCCCTTCGTGGCCGCGATCCTCGGGCTCGGGCTCAACGAGGCGGCTTACATGGCGGAGATCGTCCGGGCGGGAATCCTCTCGGTCGAGGAGGGCCAGACCCAGGCCGCCGCCGCCCTGGGGATGACCCGCCTCCAGACCATGCGCCGGATCGTGCTGCCGCAGGCCATGCGCGTGATCATCCCGCCGACCGGCAACGAGACGATCTCGATGCTGAAGACGAGCGCGCTCGTCAGCGTCATCGCCTACAAGGAGCTGCTCTACTCGGTCCAGCTCATCTACGCGGTCAACTTCCGCCAGATACCGCTTCTCATCGTCGCCAGCCTCTGGTACCTGATCGTCACGACCGTGCTCTCGATCGGCCAGCACTACATCGAGCGCTACTTCGGGCGCGGGCTCGCCGCCGAGCGCCCGGAGACGGCCCTGCAGCGGCTGCGACGCAACCTCTTCTCGGTGCGGCACGCGCGGGTCGAGCTCCCGGCGTCGGGGGAGGGCCGATGAGCGACTCGATGGTCAAGGCCGAGCGCGTGAGCAAGCGCTTCGGACGGCTCGAGGTGCTCCGAGGCGTCTCGCTCGAGATCCGACCCCAAGAGGTGATGTGCATGCTCGGCCCATCGGGGTCGGGCAAGTCCACGTTTCTCCGCTGCATCAACCACCTCGAGAAGATCGACGCCGGGCGGCTGTGGGTCGACGGCGAGCTCGTGGGCTACCGGGAGGCGAACGGCAAGCTCTACGAGCTTCGGGACGCGGAGGTCGCTCGCAGGCGATCGCAGATCGGGATGGTCTTCCAGCGCTTCAACCTGTTCCCGCACATGACGGCGCTAGAGAACGTGATCGAGGCGCCGGTCACGGTGGCGAAGGTTCCCCGCGACGAGGCCATGCGGCGCGGCAAGGATCTGCTCCGTCGGGTCGGCCTCTCGGACAAGCTCGACGTCTACCCGGCCAAGCTCTCCGGCGGCCAGCAGCAGCGGGTGGCAATCGCGCGCGCGCTGGCCATGCAGCCCAAGCTGATGCTGTTCGACGAGCCGACCTCCGCGCTCGACCCCGAGCTGGTCGACGAGGTGCTCGAGGTCATGCGGCAGCTCGCGAGAGACGGAATGACGATGCTCGTCGTGACCCACGAGATCGGGTTCGCCCGGGGGGTGGCCGACACCGCCGTGTTCATCGACGACGGCATGATCGTGGAGACGGCGCCTCCGAAGGAGCTCTTCGGTCGCCCCCGGCACGAGCGCACCCGGGCGTTTCTCTCGAAGGTCCTCTACTAGACGGCGCTCGAAGTCGTCGTGGGCGATGGCCGTGCGCCCGGCGAGGTCGAACGTGCGAGCGAGCGTGCTAAGGCGCGCGGCGTGCGGCCCGGCCTCTAGAGGATCGTGAACAGGGAGACCGCCATCAGGAAGGTGAGCAGGAGCATGCCCGTCCAGGCCAGGATTCGCTCACCCACGCCGGCCTCCCCCAGGAAGGCCTGGAGGAAACTGGGGCGGTTGGGGTCGATCCGGAGCACGGTCAGGTCCGGGGACGCAGTTGCTTGACGCGGAAGCCGACGTTCGAGTGCCGCCCGCGGGTGAACGTCCCGCTGGCCGAGACGACGACCCACGGCCGCGGCAGCCGCCCGCTCGGAAGGTTCAGGAAGGCCGTGAAGAGCCGAGACGCCCGCCCGCAGCTCATGCCGCGGCCGGGCAGCAGGGTGACCAGGTATGGGCCCGCCGGCAGGATCAGCCGTCCCACGCGGTCACGGTGGAGGACGCGGAAGCTGCCCGGGCAGACTCGCTCGCCGGCCCGCGGGAAGCGGCCTCCGCGACTCGGATTCGTCGGCCTCCCCACAGCGGACTTCACCCGGAAGCCGACGTTCCGGCTGCCCCGCATGAACGTCCCGGTCTCCGGGTCGAGGAACCACGGCCTCGGGAGCCGGCCGTCGAAGTCGAGCAGGAAGCGGGCGAAGTCCGCGGCCGCCCGGGCGCAGCTCAGCCGGCCCACCGAGAGCAGGGTGATGCGGTAGTTGCCCGCGCGGAGTCGCAGGGGTCCGATGCGATCGTTGTGGAGCACGCGGAAGAACGCCGGGCACGAGGTCCCGGTCGCCGGGTGCTGGCCGCCGCCGCCCGTGCCCGACGAGCGAGTGACGTTGAAGCCGACGTCGCTGCCCGGGCCCCTGGTGAACGTGGCCGTGGCCACGTCGAGGATCCAGGGCCGCGGCAGCCGCCCGTCGAAGTCCTCGAGGAACTGGCGGAAGAGGTCGGAGGCGCTCGCACAGCTCAGCCGTGACGGGTTGAGCACGCGGATCACGTAGGGACCGGCCGGCAGGACGAGGCGACCGATGTGGTCGTCGTGGAGCACCCGGAAGGTGCCAGGGCACGGCGTCCCGCGCGGCGTCGCCGCCCCGGCCGGGGCGCTCGAGAAGAGCATGACGAGGACGGCCGCCACGAGGGCGGTGACGCAACGAGTCCGCACCGCCACTCACCCTACGGGGAGTCCTCCGGCCGCGCAAGCGCCCTTGCGCATGTGAGGTCTGGGGAGCGCGCGCTAGCCGCGGTCCGGGCGCTCCGGGTAGACGTCGTCGATCGTGGTCAGCGGTATGTAGGGCGCGCCCGCCGCCCGCTCGATCGCCGGACCGCCACCGGCCAGACGGTCGAGCACGGAGACGACCCCGGCGACCTCGAGCCCCTCCTCCGCGAGGCGCTCGATGGCCGCGATGGTGGAGCCGCCGGTCGTGACCACATCCTCGACCACCAGGCAGCGCTCACCGGGCTCGAGCTCGGGACCCTCGATCCAGCGCTGGAGGCCGTGCGACTTGCGCTCCTTGCGCACGAAGAAGGCCTTGACGCGAGCCCCGGCGGCCAGGGCCGCGCAAGCCACCGGGTCGGCGCCCATCGTCATCCCTCCCACGGCGGTGGCCCGGACGCGCTCGGCCTCGGCCGCCACGAGCTCACCTAGGGCGCGAAAGCCCTCGGGCCGGAGGATCGCCCGCTTTGCGTCGACGTAGTACTGCGCCTTGCGCCCGCTCGTCAGCGTCACCTCGCCGATGACCAGCGCGTGGTTCCGGAGCTCGGCCACCAGCAGCTCGCGCGGGTCGGGGCTCACGGGGCGAAACGCGCGCCGAGGCTTCGGCGCGGCGGGCTAAGGCGGCACACGGCGGCGGTCGATCCTACCGGCGACCGGCCGGCACGCGGACCGAGGCGCGCTCGCGCTCGACCGCGTCTCGTACGACGCATCCGTCGATGTGATCGTTGGCGATCCCACACGCCTGCATCAGCGCGTAGGCGGTGGTAGGGCCGACGAACCGGAACCCTCGTCGCTTGAGCTCGCGTGCGAGCGCGGTCGACTCCGGTGTCGTCGCCGGGACGTCTGCGCGCCGCCGCGGGGGCCGCGGATGGTCGGGGGCGAACGACCACATCAGCGCCGCCAGCGAGCCGTCGTGCTCGAGGGCTCGCTTCGCCGCCCGCGCGTTGGCGAGGGCGGCTTCGATCTTGGCGCGGTTGCGGACGATCCGCTCGTCACGCATCAGCCGGTTGACGTCGCCCTCCCCGAGCTCGGCGACGCGGTCGATGCGGAAGCGGTGGAACGCCTCGCGGAAGGCCTCGCGCTTTCGAAGGATCGTCAACCAGGAGAGACCGGTCTGGAACGCCTCGAGGCACAGGCGCTCGAAGAGCGCATCGTCCGCGACGACCGGGCGTCCCCACTCGGCGTCGTGGTACTCGAGGTATTCGGCCGAGCCGACCGCCCACCAGCAGCGGGCCTTGCCATCCGGGCCCGCGAGGAGGGCGGCGTTCGAGCTCACCGCCTAGCGGTAGACGAAGATCAGCTCGCCGATCCTTATCGCCCGGTAGATCCCGAGGGCGTTCGGGATCGGCACCCTGATGCAGCCGTGGCTCGCCGCGTAGGGCGGCACCTCGGCATAGCCGTGCACCGCGTAGCCGCGGAAGAAGTAGCTCGAGTCCACCATGCCGTGGGAGTTGGTGCCGAGCGTCTTGCGGTAGAAGCGGAACCTGCCGAAGACGGTCGGCGTCGAGGGCTTGCCGGAGGAGGCGTGGTAGATCCGCCACGGCCGGCCGCGCGCCGCGAGCACCAGCACCTGGCGCGACCAGTCGAACTCGGCGTGCGTCCCGGCGCGCGGGAAGCGCAGCCGGAAGGCGCCTTGGTGGGCAAAGAGCCTGGCGTAGACCGCGGTGCTCGCGTAGCCGTTCCGCGCCATCCCGTTGACCTTGCGGAAGGCCAGCACCGCGCGCGCCGTCCCGCCGTCGTAGGCGCCGCTGACCGGCGTGGCGTAGGCGAGCGAGCGCAGCGCGCGCTGGAGCAGCAGCACCCGCACCCCGTGGGCGCCGGCGCCCGCCTGCCAGTGCACCACCTCGAGGCTGCGGCTGCGCGCACGGAAGGCAGCCTGCTGGGGCGTGGCCTCGTGCAGCGCCACCATGCGGAACCGACCGCTTCCCCGGGGCGTGAAGCTGACGACGAAGCGGCCGGCGGTGCGCCCGGGCTCGATCGGCACGCGGTAGCGGGTCGCCACCCGCCCGCGGCGGACGACCAGGAGGGTCGCCACCTGCCCGGGCACGAACGGCCGCACCGCGCCGACCACCACCACGCGCTGGCCCCGGTAGTAGAAGCGCGCGTGCCGGGTGGCGAGGCCGCCCTGCAGGCCGATCGACATGGTGCCGGCGGCGGGAGCCGGGGCCGGCTGCGGCGGCGCCGCTGCGGCCGACGGCGCGGCGGCGCCCACGAGCGCGAGGGCGCAGATCACGGGTGCCGGGCGCCACATCCGGCCGCCACTGTACCGGCGGTTCCGGCCTGGCGCCATAGGCTCAACGCCGCGACCGAAAAGCCGAGCAGGTCGCGCGGCGCGAAGGCACGGTTGACTGGCGGCCAAACGCCGCGAAGCTCGGCCGCTCGACCGGCATCGCCGCGGGAAGCTAGCGGACGAGGCGCCGGCGCAACGCGGTGACCGGTATCGCGAATAGCGCCGCGGTCAGGACGAGCAGCCATAGTGCGTTCCCGGCCACCGACAGCGCGTCCGGCCCGAGCACGAGCCCGCGGGTGATGCGCACCAGGTGGTAGAGGGGCGTGAACCAGGCCACGGTGCTGACCCAGCCCGGCAGCCGGCCCAGCGGATAGAAGATGCCGCTGAAGAGAAAGAGCGGGGTGATGAACAGCGTGTAGTAGAACGAGTACCAGTCCATGCTCCGGATGAG
>DASQXU010000093.1:0-7822 GCA_035639555.1 Thermoleophilaceae bacterium | reverse complement strand
CCCCGCGCCCACGCGGGCTCAGGAGATGGTCCTGCAGTGCCGCGGCCGGAGTGGTCATGTCCTCGTCCCAGCGTGGCAAAAGGGAGTGGCCCCAGCTTGCCGCTGCCGTACCGGGAGTTGGGCCTGCTCTAGCAAGCTTGGGTGTCCTCCGTGACGGGCCTCGACCCGCCTCGAGCCGGACTCCCTTCCCGATCGTGTTGGCTCAACGTATGAGAACGGCTGGCGAACAAGCTCGGGCCGCGGCCAACGCTATCAGCCGCCGCCGGCACGCGGCGCCGGGCGCAGGGTGCGCTCACCTGGCCGCCCGCGGTCGTGCCGCCGGCTCGACCCGCACGCCGAGCTCTCGCAGCTGGCGCTCGTCCACGGGCGCCGGCGCGCCGGTGAGCGGGTCGAGTCCGCTCGCGGTCTTGGGGAAGGGAATCACGTCGCGGATCGAGCTCCGGCCGCCGAGGAGGGCCACCCAGCGGTCGATGCCGAAGGCGATGCCTCCGTGCGGTGGGGCGCCGTACCGGAAGGCCTCGAGCAGGAAACCGAAGCGCTCCTCGGCCTCCTCTGGCCCGATGCCGAGGGCGTCGAAGACCCTCTGCTGCACGTCCGGGCGGTTGATGCGGATGGAGCCACCGCCGAGCTCCCACCCGTTCCAGACCACGTCGTAGGCGCGACTCCGCCACGTCCCGGGATCGGCGTCGAGGTCCCCGGTGGGCGCGGTGAAGGGATGGTGGAGCGGGTCCCAGCGCGCCTCCTCCTGGTTCCACTCGAACATCGGGAAGTCCACCACCCAGTAGAGGTCGTTGCCCTCGGGGCGGCCGTCGGCCACCTCGGTTCGGAGCGCGCCGAGCACGTGCGCGGCCACCTCCGCGCGGTCGGCGACGATCAGCACGGCCTCGCCCTCGCGGGCCCCGAGCTCGACGGTCGCCCGGTCGATCTCGGACTCGGAGAGGAACTTGGCGATCGGCGAGCGCCACCCGCCATCCTCGACCACGGCCCAGGCGAGCCCCCGCGCGCCGAGCGACTGGGCGCGTTCGGTGAGCTGATCGAAGCGGCTCCGCGGCCACTCGCCGCCAGCCTTCAGCCCGCGCACGACCCCGCCGGCCTCGACGGCGCGGGCGAACACCTCGAAGGCAGAGTCGCGGAACACGGGGGTCAGATCGTGGATCTCCACCCCCAGCCGCCGGTCCGGCCGATCCGAGCCGTAGCGCAGCATCAGCTCGTCCCAGCTCACCCGCTCGAGCGGCAGCTCGAGCTCGATGCCGGCAAGGGCCAAGACCCGCGCGAGCAGCCGGTCGACGACGTCGATCACGTCGTCCTCCTCGACGAACGACATCTCCATGTCGAGCTGGGTGAACTCGGGTTGGCGGTCGGCACGGAAGTCCTCGTCGCGAAAGCAGCGGGCGATCTGGTAGTAGCGCTCTGCCCCGGCGACCATGAGGAGCTGCTTGAAGAGCTGCGGCGACTGGGGCAGGGCGTACCACGAGCCGCGCTGGAGCCGGCTCGGCACGAGGTAGTCGCGCGCGCCCTCGGGGGTCGAACGGGTGAGGATCGGCGTCTCCACCTCGAGGAAGCCCTCGCCGTTCAGGTGCTCGCGGATCGTGGTCACCACCTGATGGCGCAGGCGCAAGGCCTCGGCCATGGGCTCGCGGCGCAGGTCGAGGTAGCGGTAGCGAAGGCGGAGCTCCTCGGCGACCGGCTGGACCTCGTCGATCGGGAACGGCGGCGTATCCGCGTCCGCGAGCAGCTCGAACGACTCCACGCTCAGCTCGATCTCGCCGGTCGGGAGGGCGGGGTTCACCGTGCCCGGCTCGCGGTTCACGACCCGCCCGCGGACCGAGATCACGTCCTCGGAGCGCAGGCCGTGGGCCTGCGCGTGCGCCCCCGGCGCCTCCTCGGGGCGAAAGACGAGCTGCAGCAGGCCGGTGCGGTCGCGCAGGTCGACGAAGATCAGCCCGCCGTGGTCGCGGCGCCGGTGGACCCATCCGGCGACCCGGACCTCGCCGCCCACCGCGTCGGCTCGGAGCTCGCCGGCCCACGCGTCGCGGTAGCGGTTGGCTCGCGGGGCTCTCACCCGCTCACCGCCCGGATCGCCTCGGCGATGCCGGAGACCGGGCGCTGCTCGCCGCTCGCCATGTCCTTGACCTCGATCCCGTCCCCGACGATGGCCACCGCCCTGGCCCCCATGCGATCGGCGTGACGCAGCTGGCCCCGCAGGGAGCGGCCGGCCTGCTCCATCTCGGCGCGCACCCCGGCCCCACGCAGCTCGCGCAGGAGCCGGAAGGCCTCACGGGAGCGCTCGGGCTTGGCGAGCGCGACGAACACCGGCGCGGCGAGGGCGCCGTCGGCGCCCGGCTCGGCCGCCAGCAGGATGCGCTCGATGCCGGCCGCCCAGCCGACCCCCGGCGTCGAGGGCCCGCCCAGCTGCTCGACGAGCCGGTCGTAGCGGCCGCCCCCGCCGACGCCCCGCTGGGCCCCGAGCCGCTCGCCCTCGAACTCGAACACGGTGCGCGTGTAGTAGTCGAGCCCGCGCACGAGGGTTGGGTCTACGACGTAGGGCTGGCCGGCGTCGTCGAGCAGGGCCCGGACCTCGCCGAAGTGCTCGGCGTCCTCTGGGGTGAGCCGGTCGAGCAGCTTTGGCGCGGCGGCGGTGACCGCCAGTGTTCCGGGGTGCTCGGAATCGAACGCGCGCAGCGGGTTGGCGTCGAGCCGCACGCGGACCTCCTCGGAGAGCTCGGGCTCGTGGGCGCGCAGGTAGGTGCGGAGCTCCTGTGTGTACTCCAAGCGCGTCTCGGGCGAGCCCAGGCTAGCGATCCGCAGCCGGGGCTCCGGGAGCCCGGCACGGCGAAGGAGCTCCGCGAGCAGGAGCACGAGCTCCGCGTCGAGCGAGGGGTCGTCCGAGCCGAGCGCCTCGGCACCGACCTGGGTGAACTGGCGGTAGCGCCCGGCCTGGGGAGCCTCGTGGCGAAAGAACGCGCCCCAGTACCAGAGCTTCACGGGCTGGGGAAGCTTGTGCATGCCGTGCTCGACGTAGGCGCGGCAGACCCCGGCGGTGTTCTCGGGCCGAAGGGTGAGCGAGCGCCCGCCCTTGTCCTCGAAGGTGAACATCTCCTTCCGCACGATGTCGGTCGCCTCGCCGACTCCGCGCGCGAAGAGCTCGGTGTCCTCGAAGAGCGGCGACTCGAAGTAGCCGTAGCCGGCGCGCCCGAGCGTCTCCTCGGCCAGCCGCTCGAGCCGCAGCCTCCGGCGGCCCTGCTCCGGGAGCACGTCGAACGTGCCCCGTGGGGCCCTGAGGCGCCGCACAGACACGTCAGTCCGCCCCGCCACCAGCGCGGCGGGCAGTCGTCCGGACGTCGCCGAAGCCGGGCGTGACCGCGGCGCCGAGCACCTAGCGAGCCAGCTCGGCGAGGAAGGGATTGGAGGCTCGCTCCGCACCGAGCGAGGTGATGCCCATGTGGCCGGGGTACACGGTGGTGTCGGGCGGCAGCGATTCGACGAGCAGGCGGATCGACTCGAGCAGCGTGGCCCAGTCCCCACCCGGCAAGTCGGTGCGCCCAACCGAGCCCTGGAACAGCACGTCGCCCGAGAACAGCGCGCGCTCGTCGGCGATCGAGAAGCTCACGTGGCCCGGGCTGTGGCCGGGGGTGAACAGCACGTCGATCTCGAAGTCCGCGAGCTCGAGCCGCTCGCCGCCCTTCAGCGTGTGCTCGGCCTCCCAGCTCTGATAGGGACCGAAGCCGGGCCACGGCACGTAGCTGTTGATGTCCGCCAGCACCTGCCGCTCGGCCTCCGGCACCCACACCTCGGCGCCCGTCGCCTCGGCAACCGGCGCCACCGCGCCGATGTGGTCGAAGTGGGTGTGGGTGAGCAGGATGCCGTCCAGCCCCACCCCGAGCGCGTCGATCGCCCGGAGCAGCTTGTCGGCCTCCTCGCCCGGATCGACGATCAGCGCACGATCGGATCCCTCGCGTCGAAACAGGAAGCAGTTCTCCTGGATCATCCCCACGGTGAACATGCGCAGCTCCATGGGACTCAGCGTACTTACACCGATCGAGGGGCGAGGATCGGCGCCGGCTGACCGCTGCTCAGCGGCTCAGCTCTCGCTTCGCCGGCGCGCGTCCGCGGCCTTCCGGCGCTGGCGCATGCGGTGGATCAGGAGGTCGGTCCCGTATCCGAGCGGGACGTAGACCAGGAACATCACCGCGGCCAGCATCACGGCGCCGGCGGGCTTTCGGTGGAAGGCGACGAGGACCAGCACGCCGAACACGGCGGCCGCGATCGCCGCGCGGTTGATCGCGCTCCGCCAGCTCGGCGGGCGGTCCAAGCGCTGGGCCCGGCGCTTGCGCGCGATGTCCTTTCCGTCCTCGCGGGTGCGAGGCCGACCGGTCCGGCCCGCCCGCTCGATCGTGCCGGCCGGTGTGCCGCGGTGCTTGCGCCGGCGCTTGCGCTTGGTCTGGGCCACGAATGGAGCCTAACGCGGCCCCGCTCGAGCGACTGCCCGGAGCGCATTCTCGATGAAGTGGCGCTCGGGCGAGAATCCGCGCAAGGGGACGTCCTCGGGGAAGCCGGCGAAGGCGGCTTCGGGGGCAAGCCCCACAAGCTCCGCCTCGGCGACCTCCGCGCGCCGGCGGATGGCTTGGACCAGCTCGCCGAGCGGCGCGGCGCGGTGGTCGTGCACGTTCATCGAGACCTGGGCCCGGCCGCGCTCGGGCAGGTAGAGGCCGATCGCGCGCACCCCCGGGAAGCCGCCGCCCGACTCGCGCAGGTCCGCCGCTATGGCCCGGGCGAGCTCGACGTCGCCCGACCGCAGCTCGACGTTGAAGGCCACGAGCGGGGGCCGAGCGGCGGCCAGCACCGCGCCCGCGCGCGGATGGGGCCGCCGCGGGCCGAAGTCGGGGACCACCTCGCCGGCGTGGATCCGCTCGGCTAGGCGCCGCCAGCCTCCGGCGCGCAGCCAAGCACGCTCGCGGTGCTCGGGCCTCGTCGCCAGCTCGCCGTAGAGGATCACCGGGATCTCCAGCTCCTCGCCGATCAGGGCCGCGGCGGTGATCGCTTCGGCGCAGGCGGCACCGCGCGCGTCCTCGGACCGGTACACGACGGGCAAGACGTCGAGTGCGCCGACGTGGGGGTGGAGGCCCTCGTGACGCGCCAGGTCGAGCCGCTCGACCACCGCCCGGGCACCGTTCAGTAGCGCCGTGGCCAGCTCACCCTGGCGGGCGGCCAGCGTGAAGACCGCGCGGTTGTGATCGGGGTCGGTGTGGAGGTCGAGAAAGCGAGCCGGCGCGAACGACCGCTCGATCGCATCGAGCGCCGTCCGGTCGCGTCCCTCGCTCACGTTCGGCACTGCGAGCAGCAGAGGCGGGGCGCCAACCACGGGCTAATCTTGACCGCCGAGGCGGCCGCGGCCGCCACCGGGCTCCGTAGCTCAGCGGTTAGAGCGCGCCACTCATAATGGCGAGGTCGCTGGTTCGAATCCAGCCGGAGCTATTCCGGCCGTAGAGCGCGAATCCGCCTGTGCTGCCGGCGAGATCGGCGAGGAGCTTCGGCGGCGGGTGCGGCAATGAACCGGTAAGAGGGTCGTCATGTCGAGGACGAGGCTAGACCGTGCCGTTCTGTTCCGGCTGGCGACTAGCGGGTCTTTCGAGCGGTTGGTGCGTGCACTCCCCGCCGGCGAGGCCCGGGCTTGGCGGAGCGCGAGTCGCTACGTCGCGGGCGCCACCGACGACAGTGCCCTCCAATGCGCTCGCGCGCTTGCCGAGCGGGGTGTCGGCTCCAGCCTTAACCTGTTTGGGGAGCAGGTGGACGATCCAGGTCTGGCCAGATCGGTCGCGGACCGCTACGTGGCGATAGCCGGCCGACTTGCCGAGTTGACCGAGCGTGTCTGGCTGTCGATCGATCTCTCTCACATCGGGCTCGACATCGACGTCGCGCTCTGCCGCTCGCTGCTCGAGCGGATCGCGACCGCTTTGCCTGACGGTCGGCTCGTCCAAGTCGGTGCCGAGGATGCAAGCCGGACGGACCGGCAAGCCACCGGTGAGCGCGCTAGCGAGTACCGGCGAAGCGGGCGCCCGCGGGGCTCGAGGTGGTGGCGTGGCCCTGGACGGGTCTATCGGTTCGTATCGACGACGACGCGGCCGCGCACCCGGCCGTCGAGCACGTCGCGCGCCGTGTCCAGCACCTCGGTCAACCCGATCTCGCTGGTGAGCGAGTCGAGCACGGACGGGTCGAGGTCGTCGCTGAGCCGCCGCCAGGCCTCGAGGCGCCGGGCGCGCGGGGTCTGGACGCTGTCGACGCCCGCCAGCGTGATGGCGCGCAGGATGAAGGGCGCCACGGAGGCCGGAAGGCTCATGCCGGCTACGTTGCCGCAGGCGGCGACGGTGCCCCCGTAGCGCGTCGACGCGCAGACGTTCGCGAGGGTCTGGCCGCCAACGGTGTCGACCGCGCCCGCCCAGCGCTCTTTTCCGAGTGGGCGGCCCGGCTCCGAGAGCTCGGCGCGGTCGATGATCTCGGCGGCACCCAGCTCGCGCAGGGCGTCGGCGAGCTGCGGGCGGCCGGTGGACGCGATCACGTGGTGGCCGAGCTTGGCGAGGATCGCGACCGCGAGGCTGCCGACGCCCCCGTTGGCGCCGGTCACGAGGATCTCACCCTCGACGCCGTGGTCCTCGAGCGCCAGGATGCACAGCATCGCGGTGAAACCGGCCGTCCCGATCGCCATCGCTTGCCGCGGCGAGAAGGCGTCCGGCAGGGGGACGAGCCAGTCGCCATCGAGCCGCGCCCGCTGGGCAAGGCCGCCCCAGTGGCGTTCCCCGATCCCGTATCCAGTGACGACGACCGTCTCACCGGGCGCGTGGTCGGCATCGTCGGAGGCGGAGACGACGCCGGCCAGATCGACCCCGGCAACCATGGGGTAGGAGCGCGCGATCGGCGCGCTACCGGTTATGGCCAGCGCGTCCTTGTAGTTCAGCGAGGAGTAGGTGACGTCCACGCTGACCGAGCCGTCCGGCAGCTCGGCCTCGTCGAGCTCGGCGAGGCGAGCCTGCACCTCGTCATCGGTCTTGTCGATGAGCACGGCGTTGAACACGTTCGCTCCCTCCTGGTGCAGGGATTAGGGGTGAGGGCGCACGGAGGAGCGCAAGGTATCCGCGGGCGCAGCTCGCCGCTGACTCCGCCGAAGGCACCGGTCAGCGGCTTACTCGGAGCGCGGCGCTCGACGTGCCGCGCCGCCGCTGGTTCGTAGGCCGTCAGATCATCTCCGCGCGCTTGATCTCCACCTTCCCTTCCATCGTCCGGACGTCGAAGGTCGGCTGCGGCGC
Source organism: Thermoleophilaceae bacterium (assembly GCA_035639555.1). Lineage (GTDB taxonomy): Bacteria > Actinomycetota > Thermoleophilia > Solirubrobacterales > Thermoleophilaceae > DASQXU01. The sequence continues at coordinate 521 of DASQXU010000093.1, read as the reverse complement.
GGTCGCCGGGCCCTTGACGACCGACCCATCGAGACGGAACGTGCTCCCGTGGCAGGGACACGTGACGGTGTCGTCCCGCAGCTGCCCCTCGTGCAGCGAACAGCCACGGTGCGAGCAGCGATCGGCGAGCGCGTAGGTGCGACCGTCCTTTCGCACGAGCAGGACGCCGACGCCGTCTGCGCGGGCGCCGATGAGGGTCCGATCTTCAAGTTGCGCCTCGTCGAGCACCGGCGTCCAGTCCGCTGGGGCGTCCTCGAAGGCGGTCTGGTTCACGCCGACCCCCTTGCCGAACGAGAGGTGGCCGCCGAGCCAGGCCGAGAACGACGCCGCGCCGTAGCCGAGCGCGGATAGCGCCAGGCCCCGGGCCCTCTGGCCGCGCTTCCGCGCCCTCCAGGAGAGCGTGTGCAGCAGGAGCGCGGTCACGTTGCCGCTCGCGTGGACTATGCCGACGCGGCGGGTTCCGCCGCGAAGCTCCGCCCAGTCCGACAGGCCGGCGGCAGCGGTCGGGACGGCGGCGAGGA
>DASQXU010000092.1:0-7977 GCA_035639555.1 Thermoleophilaceae bacterium | reverse complement strand
GGGGGCGGGTCGGCGTAGCGGCGGCGAAGCCCCTCGTGGGCCAGGCGGCGCAGGTAGGCGGCCTCGGGCTCGCCGTCCGGCGTGGGGAAGCGCGGGATCAGCATCTTGCCTAGCTCGAGCTCGACCCGGCAGCGCTCGGCGATCTCGACCGTCGAGGCGATCGCCTCGGGCCACTGGGCGAACGCCTGGGCCATCTCGGCCGAGTCCTTCAAGTAGAACTCGTTGGTGTCGAAGCTCAGCTTCGGCTGGGCGAGCGTGGACTTGGTCTGCACGCAGAGCAGTGCCCGGTGGTTGTCGTAGTCCTCCCGGCGCAGGTAGTGGACGTCGGCGGTGGCGGCCAGCGGGCGGCGCAGCTCCCGGGCGATCCGCACGATCCCGTCGGTGACCTTGTCCTGCTCGGCCACCCCGTTGCGCTGGAGCTCGAAGTAGACGTTGTCGGCGCCGAAGAGCTGCACCAGGTCGTCGGCGTGGGCCCGGGCCTCGGCGAAGTTGTCCGCGACCAGGCGCTGGCAGAAGCGCGACTGAAGGCAGCCGCTCAGCGCGATCACGCCGCCCGAGTAGCGCGAGAGCAGCTCGAGGTCGACGTTGGCCTTCCCGCGCCGGTAGCCCTCGAGGTAGCCGGCCGAGGACAGCTTGACCAGGTTCCGGAAGCCATCGTCACTGGCCGCCAGGAGCGTCAGGTGGTTCCGCTCGTAGCGGACGGCCTCCGTGCGCCTGTTGTCGACGAGGTACGCCTCGAGGCCGAGGATCGGCTTGATCCCGCGCTCCCGGCAGGCCTTGTAGTGATCGACCGCCCCGTTCATCACCCCGTGGTCGGTGAGGCCCAGTGCCGGCTGCTCGTAGGCCGCGGCGCGCTCGGCGAGGGCGTCGATCTTGCAGGCGCCGTCGAGCACGGAGTACTCGGAGTGCACGTGGAGGTGAACGCAGCTCACCGGGCCCGAGTCTACGGTCGGGAGCCGACGGCTCGGGGCCGGCTACGCGCGAGGTCGGCGCATTAACGGCGCATATGAGCCTGTCGGATGAACCCTCAGTGCGGCCGGTCGAGCATTTGTAAGCGCCCAGCCGGTAAAGCCGCGGTCCTTGTGGGCCGCTTGATCAGTCCGCTTCCGTCTTGGCCGTGAACTTGATCTCGGCTGTGTCGCAGGTGCCGCCGTCCCGAGTCTTGGCATGCTCGCTTACCGTGCCTCTCGCGGTGCGCCCGGAGTCCTCGAAGCGCGCCGTGATCCGGAAGATGCCGCCGACGATCTCGCCGGTCAAGCCGCGGACCGAGCTGCCCCCCGACATGATGCCGCCCGTGATGACGAACGATTCGGCCTCTCCCTGGCGATAGGTGGTGGTGAAGGGGCCGTGGTCGGAGCACTCGCCCATCAGCGGGACGGTCAGGTCGCGGATCGTCCGGCCATCGACGTACACGCGAAAGTGCAGCGGCTCGGACTGGGCGGTAGTGCCGGAGTAGATGGCACCGGACACCGGCTTGCTGACTCGGGAAGGCCTTCCCTCCGGCGGTCCGTCTTTCCGCGACTCGCCTCGGTTGCCGCTCAGCAGGCCGAACGCCGCCGCGATCCCCACCAGCGACGCGACCATGCCGATGATGACGCTCAGCCGGGTCAGCGTCAGTTGCTCGCGCAGACGCCTTAGCCGACCGGCGATGGCGGGGGCAAGGCTACACCGGCCGCGCCGGCAGCGCCCTTCGAGCCAGTCGGGTTAGAGGACGATGCCGGACCCGACTCGGAGCCCGGCCATGTATTCCCGCCAACCCGCTGGGGTGCGGATCAGTCCTCGCCCCGCGAGCGGGCGGCGACGGCCACCCCGCCGGCCAGCGCCGCCAGGACGACCGCGGCGGCCCCGAGCTTGATGCGGTTCTGGCCGAGCTTGCGCTTGGCGACCCGCGAGCCGATCTGCCACACGAGCCAGCCGAGGAGGGTGTAGCCCTTGGTGGTCATCTCCCCTTCCTTTCCCGATTTCGGATGCGGTAAGCCATGCGCGACTGGAGGGACCAGAGCTCGATGAAGCCCGGGCTCGCCTGCTGGCTGAACAGGCCGCCCGACTCGCCGAAGCCGGCGAGCTGGGGGTCGTAGAGGGCGTTCGGCGAGGACCGAGCCACCGGCCGCGCGCTTCCCTTGTAGAGCCGGACGGTGATCGAGCCCGTGACCTGCTCGTTGGCCGAGTCCATGAAGGCGTTCAGGTCGGAGAGCAGCGGCTCGTACCAGAGCCCGGCGTAGACCAGGAAGGCCCAATGGGCGTCGAGCTGGGGCTTGAACGTGTTCTGGTGGATCGTGCCGACCAGCTTCTCGAGCTCCCGGTGCGCGGTCAGGATGAGCTCGGCCGCCGGCACCTCGTAGAGGTCGCGCACCTTGAGGCCGACTATCCGGTCCTCGATGTGGTCGACGATGCCGATCCCATGCCGGGCGCCGATCTCCCCGGCACGGGTGATCAGCTCGACCAGCCCCATGCGCTCGCCGTCCAGGGCGACCGGGCAGCCCCGCTCGAACTCGACCCGCACGTCGTCGGGCTCATCGGGGGCCTCGTCGGGGCGGCTGACGAGCTGGAAGACGTCGTCCCGCGGCGGCTCGCCGATGTCCTCGATCGGGCCTCCCTCGCTCGAGCGGCCCCAGAGGTTGTCGTCGATCGAGTACGGCGGGGTCTCGGTCCCGCCCTTGACCGGGATCCCGTGCTCGCGGGCATAGCGGATCTCCTCCTCGCGGCCCATCTGCCAGCCGCGCACCGGCGCGATGACCCTCATCTCCGCGTCCAGGGCGGCGATCGTCGACTCGATCCGGACCTGGTCGTTCCCCTTGCCGGTGCAGCCGTGGGCGATCGTGTCGCAGCCGGACTCGCGCGCCTTCTCGACCGCGAGCTTGGCGAGCAGCGGCCGGCCGAGCGCCGTGAACAGCGGGTAGCCGCCGCCGTAGAGGGCGTTGGCCTTGATCGCCGGCAGGACGTACCCGTGCGCGAACTCCTCCCGGGCGTCGACCACGTGGCAGTCGAGCGCCCCGAGCTGCAGGGCCTTCCCCCTGACCACCTCGAAGTCCTCCCCCGGCTGGCCGAGGTCGACGGTCAGCCCGACCACCTCTGCCTCGTACTCGTCCTGGATCCACTTGAGCATCACGCTCGTGTCGAGGCCGCCCGAGTAGAGGAGCAGCACCCGCCCCACCTCCTCGGGCTCGGCCTCGTACGACGCGGTTCGAATCAGCGTCCGGCGCTCGGCCATCGGGCGTTTATATCCGGATCCGTGCCAGCCGGTCCTCGAGGCCGCGGACGTACTCGTCGGGAAGCCCCCGCTCGACCGCCGCCCGCAGGAGCACCTCCCCGTACGCGGGCGCGGGCGCAAGCTCCTCGGGCTCCTTCTCCGCCACCTCGTAGGTGACCGCCGCGCGCCGCCGGCCGCCCACCAGGACGGTGACCTGGCGGCGGCGGTAGGCGCCGATCGGGGTCCCCTCCTTCTGGTCGAGATCCGCGAGCGCGCCGTCGGGCAGCGCGTAGAGGACGCCCCACACCGACTCCCCCGGCGCCCGGACGAGGTCGGCCGCCCCGCCCCCCCAGCGCCGCGAGCGCCGGCGGAGCTCGAGCCGGTGGTCCACGAGCTCGGCCGGACCCAGGCACCGGCCGCCCGGGCACCAGCCCTCCATCTCGGGGGCGGCCATGTTGCTCCCGTACGCGAAGTACAGCGCGCTCACGCGACAAGCGCCCCGATGCGGCGGACCGCCTCGTCGATCTCGTCCTCGGAGACCGTCAGCGGCGGCAACAGCCGGACGGTGTCGGGACCGGTCGCGTTCACCACGAGCCGCTGCTCGAGCAGGGCCCGGCGGGCCAGCGCGGGGGCGTCGTCGGTCGCGAAGGCGAGCATCAGCCCGCGCCCGCGCACCTCCAGGCCCAGCCCGCGGAGGCCGCGGGCGAGCCGCCGCCCCTTGGCCCCGACGGCCGCGAGGAAGCCCTCGTCGTCGACTACGTCGAGCACCGCACGCGCGGCGGCCGCCGCCACCGGGCCGCCGGCGAAGGTCGACCCGTGGTCGCCTGGGGCGAGGACGTCGGCGTGCCCGGGCGCGGTCACGCAGGCGCCGATCGGGAGGCCGCCGCCGAGGCCCTTGGCCACCGTCATGGCGTCGGGCCTGACCCCCGTCTCCTGCCAAGCCCACAGCGTCCCGGTCCTGCCCATGCCGCACTGCACCTCGTCGAAGACGAGCAGCGCGCCGGTGCGATTACAGGCGGCACGCGCCGCCCGGAGCACCGCGGGGGGGACGGTGTTGATGCCGGTCTCGCCCTGGATCGGCTCGACCAGGACCGCGCAGGTGCCGTCGTCGACCGCGGCGTCGAGCGCATCAGCATCGTCGCGGGGGACCACCCGGAAGCCCGGCACGAGCGGCGCGAACGGCGCCTGCTTCGACTCCTGCGGGGTGGCCGAGAGCGCGCCGTAGGTGCGGCCGTGGAAGGCGCCGGTGAGCGCGACGACGCCTCCGCCGGGCTTGCGCTTGCGGGCGAGCTTCAGCGCGCACTCGTTCGCCTCCGCCCCGGAGTTGGCGAAGAACACCTTCCCGCCGAGCGAGGCCTCGGAGAGCCGCTTGGCGAGCCGCATCCCCGGCTCCGTGTAGTAGAGGTTCGAGACGTGCATCAGGCGCCCGGCCTGCTCGCACACCGCCTCGACGACGGCCGGATGGCAGTGGCCGATCTGGGTCACCGAGATCCCGGCCAGGAAATCGACGTACTCGTTGCCCTCGGAGTCCCACAGTCGCGTCCCGCGGCCCCGGACGAACTCGACCGGGTGGCGCGCGTAGGTCGGCATCACGGCCTCGCGCTCGAGCGCTTGAAGCTCGGCCAGGCTCACGCCACCGACCGGCTCGGCGCGGAGGCCGGGATTCCCGTGTAACTCCGCCGTACCCGCGTCACGGCCACAGCTTCGTCCCAATCCCCTCGTCAGTGAACAGCTCGAGCAGCAGCGAATGCGGCTGGCGACCGTCCACGATGTGGGCGTTGTCGACCCCCTGCTCGAGGGCCACGAGGCACGCCTCGAGCTTTGGTCGCATGCCGCCCTCGACCGAGGGCAGCCGCTCGCGCACCTCGGCGGCGCTGGCCTCCGAGATGCGCGTGTCCGGGTCGTCGGGGTCCGCCCGCCAGCCCTCGACGTCGGTCAGGAAGATGACCTTGTGGGCGCGCAGGGCGGCGGCCACGGCGCCCGCCGCGGCGTCGGCGTTCACGTTGTAGGAGCGGCCCTCGCGGTCGGCGCCGACCGAGGCGATCACCGGCACGTAGTCCGCGGCGATGCGGTTCAGCACGTCGACGTCCACCCGCTCGATCTCGCCCACGAGGCCGAGGTCGGTGTCGCCGGCGAGCTGCTTGCGCACGGTGAACAGCAAGCCGTCGTCGCCGCAGAGGCCCACCGCCGGCTGGCCGTGGCGGCCGAGCCGGAGCACGATGTCCTTGTTCTGCTTGCCGACGAGCACCATCTTGGCCACCTCTACCGTGGCCTCGTCCGAGACGCGCAGGCCCCGGACGAAGCGGACCTCCATCCCGAGCCGCTCCATGTAGCGGGTGATGTCCGGCCCGCCCCCGTGGACGACGAGCGGGTTCATGCCCACGTACTTCAGGAGGACCACGTCGCGGGCGAACTCCTCCCTGAGCGCGGGATCGGTCATGGCCGCCCCGCCGTACTTGATCACCACCGTCCGGCCGTGGAACCGCCGGATGTAGGGCAGGGCCTCGAGGAGGGTGGCGACGTCCCTCACGTCGAGTGGGCCGAGTTGAGCGACACGTAGTCGGCGGTCAGGTCGCTGAAGAACACCTCGGTCTCGCCGCCCTCTCCCGGCAGCTCGAGCGTGAACTCGACCTCCGGGCCGCACATGAGCCGCCCGAGCTCGTGGAGCTCGCCGGCGTCGAGCTCGAGCGCGGCCCCCCCGGAGACGACCTGTCGCCCCTCGATCTCGAGATCGACGACGAACGGCGCCCGCCCGGCCAGCACCTGGCCCGTGGCCTGGAGGATTCGGCCGAAGTTCGGGTCGGCGCCGAGCAAGGCGGTCTTGACGAGCGGCGAGTCGGCGACCGCGCGGGCCACCGGGTCGACGAGCTCGGCGGTGCCCCGGACGACGATCCGCCCGACGCGGCTCGCCCCCTCCCCGTCGGCGACCATCTCGAGCGCAAGCTGGCGCATCAGCGCGTCGAGCGCCTCGCCGAGCGCCAGCTCGTCCGGCGTCTCGGGCTCGACCCGCACCCCGGAGGCCCCACCGGCGAGCACGAAGACGGTGTCGCTCGTCGAGAGCTGGCCGTCCACCGAGATGCGGTCGAACGAGCGCTTGACGCACACGCCGGTGAGCAGGTCGGCGGTCTCGGCCGAGAGGGCGGCGTCGGTCTCGACGAAGCAGAACATCGTCGCGTAGCGGGGCGAGATCATTCCCGCCCCCTTGGCCTGCGCGGCGAGCCGCACGGACCCCGAGGGGAGCGCGACCTCGAGGCAGGCACGCTTCGGAGTCCGATCGGTGGTCAAGAGCGCCCGCGAGAAGTCGTCCGAATCGGCTCCGAGGCGGCCAGCGGCGGCGCGGGCGCCCGCGAGCAGGCGCTCCCGGGGGAGCTCGCGCCCGATGATGCCGGTCGACGCCACACCCACCCGCGAGGCGTCCAGGCCGAGGAGCTCTCCGGCTAGCGCCTGCGAGGCCCGCGCGGTCCCGAGCCCCCGCTCGCCGTTGGCCACGTTCGAGTTGCCCGAGCTGGCGAGCACGGCCCGCAGCCGGTCGAGCCGCGCCTCGGAGGACACGGCCACCGGCGCGCCGACCAGGGCGTTGGACGTGAACCGCGCGGCCGAGGTGGTCTCCGGCTCGTCCGAGACGAGCAGGCCCACGTCGAGCCCCTCGGGCTTGATCCCCGCCGCCACCCCCGCGGCGCGGAACCTGGCGGGCAGGGACGTGGGCTCGAGCTCGCGGACGTGAGCCGGGCGCTCGACCCACCGGGAGCGGAAGAAGGTTGCCGCAGCGGGTGTCCTCACCGCAGGCCCTCGGTCTCGGGCAGGCCGAGCATCAGGTTCAGGTCCTGCACCGCCTGACCGGCGGCGCCCTTCCAGAGGTTGTCGATCGCGGCGAAGACGAGCACCCGCTCGCCGCGTGGGTCGAGCGTCGCGTGGATGCGGCAGCGGTTGGTCTCGCGGACGTCGCGGGTGCCGGGGGGCAGCGGCGCGAGCTCGACGAACGGCTCGTCTTGGTAGGCCGACCGGAACAACTCACCGAGCTCCTCGGCCGAGAGGCGACGCTCGGTCGTGACGTAGCAGCTCGCCAGCAGCCCCTGGTCGATCGGCAGGAGGTGCGGGATGAAGGTGATCCGCATGCCGTCGAGCTCGCGCTCGAGCTCGGCCTGGTGGCGGTGGCCCTCCACCTTGTACGGGTTCACGTTCTCGGCCACCGAGACGAAGTGGGTGGTCTGGGTGGCCTCGCGCCCGGCCCCCGAGACCCCGGACTTGGCGTCGACCACCGCGTCGCCCGCCACCGCGCGCAGTGGGGCGAGCGCGAGCAGCGCCGCCGTCGGGTAGCAGCCCGGGGCGGCGACGAGGCCGGCTCCGCGTATCTCCTCCCGGTGGAGCTCGGTGAGCCCGTACACCGCCTTGGCGATGAGCTCCGGCGCGTCGTGCTCGCGGTACCAGCGCTCGTAGCTGTCCTGGTCGAGGCGGAAGTCGGCCGAGAGGTCGACGACCTTGAGGCCGCGCCGGCGGAGCTCGCGAACCGCGGCGGCGGCCGCGCCGTGGGGGTAGGCGACGAACGCCGCGTCGGCGCGCTCGGCGATCCGGTCCGGGTCGAACTCCTCGAGGGCGAGCGCGACGCCGTAGCGGGGATAGAGCTCATCGTGGCGGCGTCCGGCCTCGCTCCGGGCGGTCACCGCCACGAGCGCGAGCGAGGGGTGGCGATCGGTCAGCGCCGCGCAGAGCGCGCCCGCGTAACCGGTGGCACCGACCACGGCGACCCTATGCACGGATCCGGCCTCCGATCTCCCCCAGCTCCCGCT
>DASQXU010000091.1:0-5484 GCA_035639555.1 Thermoleophilaceae bacterium | reverse complement strand
TGAGCACGTCGAGCCGAGAGACGATCTCCTCGGCGTGGCGCACGAACGCCCGCGGGTCGAAGACGGCGGCGAGGTCCAGCTCGGGCGCGGCCTCGCCGAGCAACTCGCGGAAGGGAATGCCCTCGTCGAATCCACGTTGGGCGAGCTCCTGGACCAGCCGGTAGGCCTCCTCGCGCGGGCACCCCAGCTCGACGAGCGCGAGCAGCGCGCGTTGGGAGTAGATGGCGCCGTGCGTCGCGTCGAGGTTCCCCCGCATCCGCTCGGCGTGCACGGTCATCCCCTCGACCACCCGGATCGCGAGGTGCTGCGCGTAGTCGAGCAGGATCGTGGCGTCCGGAAGCGCGACGCGCTCCACCGAGGAGTGGGAGATGTCGCGCTCGTGCCAGAGGGCCACGTCCTCGACCCCGGCCTGGGCGTAGCCCCGAAGCAGGCGCGCGATCCCGCAGATGCGCTCCGAGATGATGGGGTTGCGCTTGTGCGGCATGGCCGAGGAGCCCTTCTGGGCGCCGGCCCGAAACGGCTCCTCGACCTCGCGAACCTCGGTGCGCTGTAGGTGCCTGACCTCGGTGGCGAAGCGCTCGAGGCCTGCCCCCGCCAACGCCACGGCCTGGAGTAGCTCCCCGTGGCGGTCCCGCGGCACCACCTGGGTCGAGACCTCCTCACGGCCGACGCCGAGGCTGGCCAGTACCCGGACCTCGAGCTCTGGCCCGTGGGCGGCGTAGGTGCCGACCGCGCCCGAGAGCGCCCCCACTGACGCCTGCTCGATCGCCCGCTCGAGCCGGCGCAGGTTCCGATCGGCCTCGAAGGCGAAGCCCGCGAGCTTGACCCCGAAGGTCGTGGGCTCGGCGTGGACCCCGTGGGTGCGTCCCACGCACAGGGTGTCGACGTGCTCGCGGGCCCGCCGCGCGAGCGCGTCCCGGTAGCGGCGGGCGCCCGCGGCCAGGAGCATCCCGGCCTGGGCGATCTGCAGCGCGAGCCCGGTGTCGAGGACGTCGGAGGAGGTGAGACCGTAGTGGACCCAGCGCCCGGCCTCGCCCACCGACTCGGCCACCACGTCGACGAACGCCGCCACGTCGTGATCGGTGACCCGCTCGCGTTCCCGGACGGCCTCGAGCCTGAACGCCGCCCGCTCGCGCACCCGCGCGGCGTCCGCCGCGGGGACCACGCCGAGCTCGGCGAGCGCGTCGGTGGCCGCGAGCTCGACCGCCAGCCAGGTCTCGAGCTTGCGCTGCTCGGACCACACGGCGCCCATCTCGGGGCGTGTGTAGCGCTCGATCAAGCGGTGAGGATCCTGGCCGCCAGCACCGCGGCGTTGCGGGCGCCGTTCACCCCCACGCATCCCACCGGGACGCCGGGTGGCATCTGGGCGATGGCGAGCAGGGCGTCGAGGCCCCCGGCCACCGACGTCGCGGAGGTGAGCGGCACCCCGACGACCGGGAGCTCGGTATGCGCCGCCACCACGCCGGGCAGCGCGGCGGCCAGCCCGGCCCCCGCGATGATCACCCGCAGCCCGCGCATCTTGGCGTTCTTGGCGTACTCGGCCACGGTGTCCGGCTCGCGGTGGGCGCTCATCACACGGATCTCGTAGCGAATCCCCCGCTCCTCGAGCTCGCGGCCGGCCCTCTCCATCACCTCCATGTCGGACTTGGACCCCATGACGATGCCCACCCGAGGGGCATCCACGTCGAGCTCGGCGAACTCTTCCTCGACCTCGGTCTCGACGACCGGCTCGAGCTCCCCGGTCTCGGATCGGTCGGCGCTCACGCCCGCGCCCCCTCGACCCGCTCGACCGCGCGCGCCGCTATGTCGCGCCGCATCTGCTTGCCGTCGAACTCGATCCTCTCCGCGGCGGCATAGGCCCGGTCGCGTGCCTCCGCGGGGGTGGAACCGAGGCCGGTTACGTTCAAGACCCGGCCGCCGGCGGTCACGATCTTCCCGCCGACCTGGGCGGTGCCGGCGTGGAGCACCTCGACCTCGAGCGAGTCGAGCGAGCGCAGCCCGCGGATCTCGTCGCCCTTGGAGGAGGACTCGGGGTAGCCGCGAGAGGCGAGCACCACAGTCACCGCCCAGTCGGGCGACCACTCCGGCTCGACCCCGCGCAGGCCGCCGGGGCGAATCGCGCCCTCTAAGAGCTCGAGCAGGTCGGACCGCAGGCGCGGGAGGACGGCCTGGGTCTCCGGGTCGCCAAAGCGGCAGTTGTACTCGAGCACCTTGGGACCGTCGGCGGTCATCATCAGGCCGGCGTAGAGGATCCCGTGGTAGGGCGTGCCGCGCCGGCGCAGCTCCGCGACGATCGGTTGGTGGATCGCGCGGGCGAGGACGCGGGCGTGGTCGGCGTCTATGCGCGGCACCGGGGAGTAGCTGCCCATTCCGCCCGTATTGGGGCCGCGGTCGCCGTCGTAGATCCGCTTGTAGTCCTGGGCCGGCGCGAGTGGAACCGCTCGCTCGCCGTCACAGGCGGCGAGCAGCGAGAGCTCCTCCCCTTCCAGGTACTCCTCGAGCACCACGCTGGTCTCACCGAAGCGCTTCTCCGCGAAGAAGGCGTCGACCGCGCGCCGGGCGGCAGCCTCGTCCTCGCAGATGATCACCCCCTTTCCGGCGGCCAGGACGTCGGCCTTCAGCACCGCGGGGTAGGAGGCGCACGCCAGATGGGCGAGGGCCTCCTCGCGATCGCGCAGCAGCACGTAGGCGGCCGTGGGCACTCGCACCTCGCGCATGAGCTCCTTCGCGTAGGCCTTCGAGCCCTCCACGCGGGCGGCGGCGGCCGTCGGTCCGAAGACCGGGACGCGCGCCTTCGCGAGGGCGTCCGCGAGTCCGGCCACGAGCGGCGCCTCGGGGCCGACCACCACCAGGTCGACCGCGCGCTCGCGCGCCGCCGCGACGAGCGCGTCGAGGTCGTCGACGCCGATCGGAAGGCACTCGACCTGGTCGCGGGCGATCCCCGCGTTGCCCGGCGCGCACAGCACGTCCGGCCGCTTCGGGCTGCGCAGCAGGCAACGCACGAGCGCGTGCTCGCGGCCTCCGCCGCCCACGACGAGGACGCGGGTCATAGCCCTCCGCGGTCCGGCGCCCCGGGCACTAGAGCGCCGCTATGAACTCGTCGACGGGAATGGCGGACAGGGACTCGTAGTGCGCGGTGCCCCGTGAGCCGAGCTCGAGGGACACCCGCGCCAGGGTCTTCTCGTCGGGCGCCTCGACGATGTTCACGAAGTCAAAGCGCCCGAGGACCGCCCACTGCGCCACTACCTTGGCCCCGAGCTGCTCGATCTCCTTGTTGACCTCGTTTAGGCGCTGCGGGTTGTTCTTCAGCGTCTGCACGCCCTCGGGCGTGAGCGTGCTGAGCATCACGTAGGTCGGCATGGACGTCCTTTCGGTCGCGGTCGCGTCAGGCGACTTCTCTCAATTTTCGGCGGCGCGCGCAACCCAAGTAGGCTCCGCGCTGTGCCGGGACGGATCTACGACGCCGTCTGGGGCCGGCTGATCGCCGCCGGCTACGACTGGTTCATGTCCCAGACGGAGGAGGCCGGCCTCCGCGAGACGCGGCGCAGGCTGCTCGCGGAGGCCAGCGGCCGGTGCCTCGAGATCGGCGCGGGCACCGGGCTGAACCTCGAGCTGTGGCCGGAGTCGGTCGATGAGCTCATAGTCACCGAGCCGGACCGCCACATGGCCGCCAAGCTGCGGCAGAAGGTGGCGCGCGTGAGTCGGCGGGTCGAGGTGCTCGAGGCCCCCGGCGAGCAGCTTCCCTTTCCCGACCAGAGCTTCGACACCGTGGCGGGCACCCTCGTGTTCTGCACGGTGCCCGACCCGTCGGCGGTGCTGCGCGAGGTCGATCGGGTGCTGCGGCCGGGCGGCCGGCTGCTGTTCCTCGAGCACGTCCGCGCCGACGATCCGGGGCTCGCCCGCTGGCAGGACCGCCTGGAGCGCCCCTGGTGCTACTTCGGCAACGGTTGCCACTGCAACCGCGACACGCTCGCGACGATCGAGGCCTCGCCGCTGACCGTCGAGCAGGTCGAGCCGGGCAGGATGCCGAAGGCGCCGCCTATCGTCCGCCCCATGCTGTCGGGCACGGCCCGGGCGGCCGCAGACGCTGGCGGCGGCTAGGCGCGTGAGCGTCGCCGCCCTCCTGACCCCACTCGCCGAGCGCTTGGACCGCCGCCTCGGCCGTGCCCGCCGCGTGTCGGTGCGCTTCTGGGACGGAAGCGAGCTCCCGCCGCCCGCCGGCGCGCCGGCCGAGGCCACGCTCGTGGTCCGTGACCGGGCGGCGCTTGCTCACGTGGTCCGGGAGCCGAACCAGCTCGGGCTCGGGCGGGCGTGGGTCGGCGGCGAGCTCGACGTCGAGGGCGATCTCTCCCGCGCGCTCGAGCTGACCGAAGAGCTCGGCGGCCTCCACCTCGGGCTCGCCGACCGGCTGGCCGTGGCGCGCGCCGCCCTGCGGCTCGGCGCCCTGGGTCTGCGGCGGCCCTGCCGGCCCGCCGCCGAGGCCCGCGTCTCCGGGCGGCTGCACTCGGCTCGGCGCGACCGGGTCGCGGTCCGCCACCACTACGACGTCTCGAACGAGTTCTACCGCCTCGTGCTCGGCCCGACGATGGTCTACTCGTGCGCCTACTTCGAGTCGCCGGACGACTCACTGGACGAGGCCCAGCAGCGCAAGCTCGACCTGATCTGCCGCAAGCTCCGCCTGCGCCAGGGCCACCGGCTGCTCGACGTCGGCTGCGGCTGGGGCGCGCTCGCGCTCCACGCGGCCGCCCGCTACGGCGCGCGGGCGGTCGGGGTGACCCTCTCGGAGCCCCAGGCCGAGCTCGCCCGCGAGCGGATCCGCGAGGCCGGGGTCTCCGACTTGTGCGAGGTGCGGGTCGCCGACTACCGCGAAGTGGACGACGGCCCGTACGACCGGATCGCAAGCGTCGGCATGTTCGAGCACGTGGGGCGGGCCCGCCTCGCCGAGTACTTCTCACGGCTCGCGGCGCTCCTGCGTCCCGGCGGCCTGCTGCTGAACCACGGCATCGCGCGGCTGGCGCCGGCGAAGCGCAACGACAAGAGCTTCATCGCGCGCTTCGTGTTCCCCGACGGGGAGCTGCACCACCTGGGAACGGTGGTCGAGGCGGTCGAGCGCACCCGCCTCGAGGTGCGGGACGTGGAATCGCTGCGCGAGCACTACGCGCTGACGCTGCGCCGCTGGCTCGCCAACCTCGCCGCCCGGCCCGCCGAGGCGATCGCCGAGGCCGGCCCCGAGCGCGAGCGCGTCTGGCGCCTTTACATGACCGGCTCGGCGCTGTCCTTCGCGCGCGGCGACATCTCGGTCTACCAGCTGCTGGCCGCCGCGCCGGGCGGCGAGCACGAACTTCCGCTCTCGCGGGATGCGCTGCTACAGGCCGCGTGATCGCGGAGCCGAGGGAGGCTAGACCGCCGCCTCGACCTCGACCGGCGCCTTCGAGAAGGTCAGCTCCCCGCCCGCGGCGTCCACCAGCACGCGGTCGCCGGGGC
>DASQXU010000090.1:0-9593 GCA_035639555.1 Thermoleophilaceae bacterium | reverse complement strand
GCATCGCCCACCAGGTCGCGGATCTCCTCGGCGGCCAGCTCGGGCTCGGCCAGATCGGCCTTGGTCACGGCCACGACGCCGCGCTCGATTCCGAGCTGGCGGAGCACCGCGAGGTGCTCCCGGGTCTGAGGCATCACGCCGTCGTCCGCGGCCACGCAGAGCAGGAAGAGGTCCACCCCGGTCGCCCCGGCGACCATCGTGCGGACGAAGCGCTCGTGGCCGGGCACGTCGACCACCGACAGCCGGCGGCCGCTCGGGAGCTCGAGCGGCGCGTAGCCGAGCTCGATCGAGATCCCCCGCCGGCGCTCCTCCTCGAGGCGGTCGGTGTCGCGGCCGGTCAGGGCGCGGATCAGCGCCGTCTTGCCGTGGTCGATGTGCCCGGCCGTCCCCAGGGTCAGCGGCGATCCACTCACCGCTCGAGGGCCTCGCGCACGGCCTCAGCGGCCAGCTCGGCCTCGTGGTCGTCGAGTGTGCGCGGGTCGAGCAGCAGCCAGCCCTCGCGGGCCCGCCCGACGACGGGCCGCGGAGCCGCGCGCAGCCGGCGAGCCAGCTCGTCGAGCCCGATGGGGCCGGGATCTACCGCGCACACCGGCCCCTCGAGCTCGAGCAGCGGCAGGGCCCCGCCACCCACCCGGGCCGTCGCCCGCAGCAGCTCGGCCGGGTGGCCGGCCTCGCGCAGCCGGTCGCGCATACCCCGGGCGCGGGCCTCGAGCTCGGGCTCGCTCGCCGTCAGCATTCGCAACACCGGAACCTCGGCGGCGACCGCCTTCGGGTCGCGGTAGAGGGCGAGGGTGGCCTCGAGCGCGGCGAGCGAGAGCTTGTCGATCCGCACCGCCCGAGCCAGCGGGTGGCGGCGGCAGCGCTCGATCGCGTGGCGGCGGCCGACCATCAGCCCGGCCTGGGGGCCACCCAGGAGCTTGTCGCCCGAGAAGCACACCACTTCGGCTCCGGCGGCCACCGAGCGCCTGACCGGGGGCTCGTCGGCCAGCTCGGGGATGCCGTCGGCGAGCGCGCCCGAGCCGACGTCGTCGATCAACGCGACGCCCCGCCGGCGGCCGAGCGCGCAGAGCTCCTCGATCGGGACCTCCTCGACGAAGCCGACGCTCCGGAAGTTCGACTGGTGCACGCGCAGGATCGCCCCGCTGCCCGGGCCGAGTGCGGCCTCGTAGTCCTCGAGCCGGGTGCGGTTGGTCGTCCCCACCTCGACCAGCCGGGCGCCGGACTGCGCCGCGACCTCGGGAATCCGAAACGAGCCGCCGATCTCCACGAGCTGGCCACGGGAGACCACGACCTCCCGGCCGCCGGCCAGCGCCGCGCAGGCCAGCAGCACGGCGGCGGCGCAGTTGTTCACCGTGATGCCGGCCTCCGCGCCGGTGACCGCCCGGAGCAGGCCCTCGACGTGCGCCTGCCGCGAGCCGCGTCCGCCCTCGGCCAGGTCGTACTCGAGGTTCGAGTAGCCGGCCGCGACCTCGGCCACGCGCTCCCGGGCGACCGCCGCAAGCGGGGCCCGGCCGAGGTTGGTGTGCACGATCACCCCGGTGGCATTCACCGCCGCCCGCAGGCTTGGAGCGGTCGAGGCCTCGGCGCGCGCGCGGGCGTCGGCCGCCACGTCGCCCGGGTCGCCGCCTTGGAGCAGCCGCTCGCGCGCCGCCTCGACGGCTCCGCGGGCGGCCTCGACGGCGAGCGTGTGCGGGAAGCCGGTGAGCCCCGCGGCCAGACGCTCGACCGCCGGGAGGGCGCGCAGGCGCTCAGCGAGCTCGGGGCTCGGACCCCTCGACCCAGCGCTGCTCGCCACCCTCGACCTCCTTCTTCCAGATCGGCGCCTCGGCCTTGACCCGATCGATGATCTCGCGGGCGCCGGCGAAGGCCTCGTCCCGGTGCGGCGCGGACACCGCCACCACGACGCTGGGCTCCGAGAGCGGGACGGCGCCGACCCGGTGCTCCACCGCCGCGGCGCACAGCCCGTGCCGATCGACCGCCTCGGCGGCGATGGCGTGAAGCCGCTCCTCGGCCATCTCGACGTAGGCCTCGTAGTGCAGCCGCTCGACCTCCCGCGTCACCCCCCGGAAGGTCACGACGGCGCCGGCCCGCGGGTCGCGGACCCGCTCGGCCAGAAGCTCGCTGGACAGCGGCTCGTCGGTCACCCGCACGTGCGCGGCCGCCGCGACGCCACCGCCGCTCACCGGTGGGATGAGCGCCAGCTCATCGCCGGGGTCGAGCGGCCGGTCGGCCGCCGCGTATTCGCGGTTCACGGCCATGACCAGCGGCAGGCCCTCGGCCAGGTGCCCGAGCTCGGCGACCGCGTCCTCGACCCGGGCCCCCTCGGGGAGCTCGAGGGTGACCTCGGGGGCGCCCGCGCGCTCCCGAAGCATGGCGAACAGCCGGACGGTCACCTCCATGGGGCAGGATGCTACGCCGTGCGTGGCCCTCCCCCGCGGCCGTATCCTTCGCCCATGGCCACCAAGCCCGAGCACAAGCCGACCATCGCCCCGGTCGTCGGCCCGGACGACTCGCGCCGGTTCACCGACTCCGGTATCGAGATCGACACCGTCTACACCGACGACGACGTGGCGCCGGACCTCGAGGAGCGCCTGGGCGCCCCGGGCGAGTACCCGTTCACCCGCGGGATCCACCCGGACATGTACCGCAAGCGGCTCTGGACGATGCGCCAGTACGCCGGCTACGCCACGGCCAAGGAGACCAACGAGCGCTTCCGCTACCTGATCGCAAACGGCTCGACCGGCCTCTCGACGGCCTTCGACCTGCCGACCCAGCTCGGCCGCGACTCCGACGATCCGCTCTGCGCGGGCGAGGTCGGGCGCACCGGGGTGGCGATCGACTCGATCGAGGACATGCGGCGGGTGTTCGACCAGATCCCGCTCGATCAGGTGTCGACCTCGATGACGATCAACGCGCCGGCCGCTGTGCTGTTGCTGCTGTACGAGCTGGTCGGCGAGGAGCAAGGTGTCCCGTCCGACCAGCTCCGCGGGACGACCCAGAACGACGTGCTGAAGGAGTACATCGCCCGCGGCAACTTCATCTACCCGCCCCAGCCGGCGATGCGGCTGACCACCGACCTATTCGCCTACTGCAAGGAGCGCATCCCCAAGTGGAACACGATCTCGATCTCGGGCTACCACATGCGCGAGAAGGGCTGCTCGGCGGTACAGGAGGTCGGCTTCACGCTCGCCAACGCGATCGCCTACGTGCAGGCGGCGGTCGACGCCGGGCTCGACGTCGACGAGTTCGCCCCCCGACTCGCGTTCTTCTTCAATGGCCACAACAACGTCTTCCAGGAGGTCGCCAAGTTCCGCGCCGCCCGGCGCATGTGGGCGCGGATTATGCGTGAGCGCTTCGGCGCCCGTGACGAGCGTTCGCTGAAGATCCGCTTCCACACCCAGACCGGCGGCTCGACCCTCGCCGCCCAGCAGCCCGAGAACAACATCGTGCGGGTGGCCCTTCAGGGGTTCGCCGCCGTCTGCGGCGGCACGCAGTCGCTGCACACCAACGGCTTCGACGAGGCGCTGGCGCTGCCCACCGAGCGCGCGGCGCGCATCGCCCTGCGCACCCAGCAGATCCTCGCCCACGAGTCGGGCGCGGCCGACACCGTCGACCCGTTCGCCGGCTCCTACTTCATCGAGGCGCTGACCGATGAGATCGAGGCGTCGGCCACCGAGCTGATCGAGCGGATCGACGAGCTCGGCGGCTCGGTCAACTGCATCCAGTTCATCCGGGCCGAGGTCGAGGAGTCGGCCTGGGCCTACGTCGAGCGCGAGCGGACGAAGCAGGACGTCGTGGTCGGGGTGAACGAGTACGTCACCGAGGACATCGACGACGTCGAGATCCTCAAGATCGACCCGGGCACCGAGCGGGACCAGGTGGAGCGCCTTCAGAGGTTCAAGGAGGACCGCGACCGGGCGGCCGTCCACGCCCGCCTCGAGGAGCTGCGGGAGGTGTCCCGCGGGGACGACAACCTCCTCTACCCGATCCGCGCCGCGCTCGCGGCGGGCGCCACCCTGGGCGAGGTCTGCGGCGTGATGCGCGAGGAGTTCGGGGAGTACTCCGAGGCCTGAGGCTCACCCCGGAGATCCATCTGGTCGCGAGCGGCAGCGGCGGCTTCGACCTGACCGACCCCTACGACTGCCACGTCTACCTGGTGGCGAGCGAGGGCGAGGCCGCGCTCATCGACACCGGCATCGGGTCGGACGTGGACGGCCTGCTCGCCAACGTCGAGGCGGCGGGCGTGGCCCCGGAGGCGATCGCGGTCGTGCTCCTGACCCACGCCCATCCCGACCACGCCGGCGGAGCGGCCGAGCTCGCCCGCCTGCTCCCGGGCGCACGCTTCCTCGCGTCCGAGGAGGTGGCCGGCTGGGTGCGGGAGGGGAACGAGCAGGCGATGAGCCTCGACGCCGGCAAGCGCGCCGAGCTCTACCCGCCCGACTACCGCTTCGAGCCGGGGCCGGAGGGCGGCGCGCTCGCCGACGGCGAGCGGCTCGGGCTCGGGCGGCTCGAGCTCGAGGCGATCGCCACTCCGGGCCACGCGGCCGGGCACCTGGCCTTCCTGACCCACGGCGCGACGAGGGTCGCGTGCCTCTGCGGCGACCTCGTCTTCTACGGAGGGCAGATCTCGCTCGAGGCCAACTGGGACTGCTCGCTCGCCGACTACGGACGCAGCGTGCGCCGGCTGGCCGAGCGGCGATTCGATGCGCTGCTCCCCGGCCACCACTCGGTGAGCGTTCGCCGCGGCCGCCGCCACGTGGAGGTCGCGGCGCGTCAGTTCCAGCGCGGGTTCGTCCCGCGCAGCGTGGTGTGACTGGGCGCCGCGGCAGGACTCGGGGATCGCCGGCCGAATGGTTCGCCATGGCGAAGCTCACCGCCAAGCGAACGCTCGTCAAGTCCCCGCCGGAGCTGTGGTCGGAGCTGACCGACATCGAGAGGCTCCAGGGCCACCTCGGGGCGTTCGGGGACATCCGCATCACGAGGCTCGAGCCCGAGCAGACCGTCGCCTGGGAGGGTGAGCGGGCCAGCGGCACGGTGTCGATCGACTCAGCGGGCTGGGGCACGAAGGTGACGCTGACCGCCGCGCTGCCAGACGGGCCCCGGGAGCAACCGAAGCCGGACCTCCCGCCCGCGCCTCCGCGCGCGGCGCCCCGGCCGAGGCGGCTCTGGACACGACTGCTCGCCCGGCTCCGTCCCACTCCGGCCCCCACGCGCGCCCCACTCGACCCCGAGCGCGCCCGTGCCGCGCTCGAGGACGCGCTCGGCGCGCTCGGCCGCGCCCACCACCGCCCCTTTTCGCGGGTCTAGGGCGGCGACCCGAGCGGGTAACCTCCACCCGCCCGTGCGGGAGAAGTCCCCAGAGACCTACGAGGAGAAGCTCGCGCAGCTCCAGGAGCTACGTGAGCAGGCGCTCCACGCCAACCCGAAGGCCGAGCAGCGCCAGCACGAGAAGGGCAAGCTCACCGCGCGGGAGCGGGTCGAGAAGCTCGTCGATCCCGGCAGCTTCGAGGAGCTCGACACCTTCGTCCGCCACCGCACGTTCGACTTCGACATGCTGAGCAACCGCCCCTGGGGGGATGCCGTCGTCACGGGGCACGGCACGATCGACGGCCGTCCGGTGTGTGTGTTCAGCCAGGACTTCACCGTGTTCGGGGGCTCGCTGGGCGAGGTCATGGGCGAGAAGATGTGCAAGGTCATGGACCTGGCGGCCAGGATCGGCTGCCCGGTCATCGGGATCAACGACTCGGGCGGGGCGCGGATCCAGGAGGGGGTGGTCTCACTCGGCGCCTACGGCGACGTGTTCGTGCGCAACGTCCGCTGCTCGGGGGTGATCCCCCAGATATCCCTGATCATGGGGCCGTGCGCCGGCGGGGCGGTCTACTCGCCGGCGATGACCGACTTCATCTTCATGGTCAAGGAGACCTCGCACATGTTCATCACCGGTCCCGACGTGATCAGGACGGTGACCGGCGAGGAGGTGGACTTCGAGTCGCTCGGCGGGGCGATGACCCACAACACCAAGTCCGGGGTCGCCCACTTCGCCTGCGACGACGAGGAGTCCTGTCTCGAGGATTGTCGCTACCTCATGTCGTTCCTGCCCCAGAACAACCTCGAGCTTCCGCCCCGGGTCGAGACCGGCGACGCCCCCGACCGCCGGGAGGCCGACCTCGACAAGGTCGTGCCGGACAACCCCAACAAGCCGTACGACATGCGCGACGTCGTGCACATGACCGTCGACAACGGCGAGTTCTTCGAGGTGCAGGAGCACTTCGGGCGGAACATCGTCGTGGGGTTCGCGCGCCTCGACGGGAGGGCGATCGGCGTGGTCGGCAACCAGCCGAGCCAGCTCGCCGGCGTGCTCGACATCGACGCCTCCGAGAAGGGCGCCCGCTTCGTGCGGTTCTGCGACTGCTTCAACATCCCGCTGCTGACCTTCTGCGACGTGCCGGGCTTCCTCCCCGGCACGTCCCAGGAGTGGGGCGGCATCATCCGCCACGGCGCGAAGCTGCTCTACGCGTTCACCGAGGCCACGGTGCCGAAGCTGACGGTGATCACCCGCAAGGCCTACGGCGGCGCCTACGACGTCATGAACTCGAAGCACATGCTGGCCGACTTCAACTTCGCGTGGCCGACCGCCGAGGTGGCGGTTATGGGCCCCGAGGGCGCGGTGAACATCATCCATCGCCGCGGCATCCAGAGCTCCCCCACCCCGGAGAGGCGGCGCGACCAGTTGATCACCGACTACAAAGCCCGGTTCGCCAACCCCTACTCCGCGGCCGAGCGCGGCTACATCGACGACGTGATCGTCCCCCACGAGACCCGCCCTCGGCTGATCCGCGCCCTCGACACGCTGCAGACCAAGCGCGTCGAGACCCCGAAGCGAAAGCACGGGAACATTCCGCTCTAGCGGGGGCTCCAGCGCTAGAGCCGAACCCGTGGCGCCCGTACTACGCCGGCGCGGTGCGCCTCGAGCAGGGCCAGGCAGATGGCCAGGTCCTGGATGGCCAGGCCGGTCGAGTCGAACAGCGTGACCTCGTCGTCGCTCTGGCGCCCCGGGGCGGCGCCGGTCAGCACGTCGCCGAGCTCGGTCACCTGATCCCTGACCACGAGGCCGCGCTCGACCGCGCCGGTCAGCTCGCCCCCGTGCGACGCCTGCTCCCACTCGTCGCAGAACAGCCGGCAGCGAGCCACCGCCTCGACCTCGGCCTCCGCCTTGCCCGGCCCGTCCGCGCCGAGCATGTTGAGGTGCACGCCCGGGCGAAGGTCGGCGGCCGAGACGACCGCCTCCGCCCCTGGGGTCACGCAGGTCACCACGTCGCAGCGAAGCGCCTCCTCGCGCGTCCCGGCGTCCCACCCGAGCTCGCCGGCGAGCGCGCCCGCCGCGTCGGGGTCCGGGTCGTAGCAGATGCCCGGTCCGTACTCGGCCGCGGCCAGCGATCGCGCCGCCCACCCGCCGTGCAGCCCGCACCCGACCACCCCGACCGTGCTCGCGTCCTCGCGCGCGAGCTCCTGAGCGGCCACCGTGGCCACCGCGCCGGTGCGGAGGGCGGTCACCGCGCGTACGTCGACCAGGGCCATGGGCCGACCGTCCTCCGCCGAGGACACGCAGATCATCCCCATCACGACCGGCAGGCCCAGACGTGGATTCCCGGGGAAGGAGGTGACCCATTTCAGGATCGCGATCCCGGCCCCCCGCGCCGGCATCGCCCGGAAGTCGCCGTGCGGCGGGGCGTCGAGGTAGACCTTGGGCGGCATCACCCACTCGCCGCTCGCGAGCTCGACGAACGCCGAGCGGACTCGGTCGGTCGCTTCGAGCAGAGACACCGCGCCGAGGACGGCCTCGTGATCGAAGACCGGGATCTCGGGCACCTGCCAGGCGACGATACCCTTGCCGCCCGTGTCGCGGAACGGCAAGCAGCGGCCGGCACGGCCCCGGATCGAGCTGCCCGGCAGCGCCACCCCCCTGGAGGCGGCGGCCATTACCGCCGCGGTCGAGCAGTTCCTCCGAGACACCGCGCCGCCCCCCTCCCCGCCGGGGCGCCGAGCGAGCGGGTGGCTCCGCGCCGGGCTCCTCGAGAGTCGCGGGCTCGACCCCGCCGGCCCCTCGCCGTGGGGCGATCCCGAGCCTTGGGGGCGCACGTGACCCCGGACGGCCGGACGCTCGCGCCCGACCGCGTCGCGGGGCTCGTGCGCGCCGGCGAGGCCGAGGTGATCGACGTTCGAACGCGTGAGGAGCACGAGGCCGGGCACGTGCCCGGAGACCGCCACGTGCCATTCGACGCGCTGAGCGCGGAGGCGGCGACGCTCGCCGGGCAGCGCGTGCTGGTCTTCTACTGCCGAAGCGGAGAGCGGTCCGGAGCCGCCGCCGAGGCGTTCGCGGCATCCGGCAGTGAGGCGTACAGCATGGAGGGCGGTCTCCTCGCGTGGGCGGAGGCCGGTCGCCCCCTGGAGCCTGAGGGCGGCGAGCTGACGGTCCAGAGCACCCTCCCGCCGCGGTAGAAGAGCCCCCCGAGCGGGGCCCGGCCCCGACGCGTCTCGGTCGCTCGCTTCGCTTGGGCGATTGCGAGGTGGGGGCTCGTCGTCGCCCTACCGAGAAAAGGCTAAACGCCGGTCGGCTTTTGTTATATTGCCGGGCTCGCTCTCGCCCAGCGCGGGACCGCACTGCCGCCGACCCCAGGAGACACAGTGGAGCCCACGTCAGTCGAGCCCCGGAGCCGGAGCGGTCGGAAGGGCTCGCTCGAGAATCCCGAGGTCTACGAGAACGTCCCTGGCCACGTGATCCCCATCCTCGAGCGCGAGCTCGAGGACTTCGACTCGGAGACCGATGCCTTCCTCGAGGGGCGCACGCCCGCGGAGGAGTACATCCCCTTCCGCCTCCGGCAGGGGGTCTACGGGCAGCGCCAGGCCGCCGTCCAGATGATCCGGGTCAAGCTTCCCTTCGGCGGCGTCACCCCGGAGCAGCTCGAGGCCTTCGCAGACATCGCCGAGCGCTACGCGCCGCTCCGCAAGGGCCACATCACGACGCGCCAGAACATCCAGTTCCACCACATACCGACCGAGGATGCGCCCGAGGTCCTGCACGAGATCGGTAGGTCGGGACTCTCGACGCGCGAGGCGTGCGGCAACACCGTCCGCAACGTCACCGGCGACCCGTTCGCCGGCGTCTGCCACGACGAGCCGTTCGACATCACCCCTTACGCCGCCGCCTTCGTCCGCTACTTCGTGCGCAACGAGGTCTGCCAGGCGATGCCGCGCAAGTTCAAGGTGGCGTTCACAGCCAGCGACGCCGACCGCGCGGTCACCCTCATCCACGACCTCGGCTTCCTCCCCCGCGTGCGTGACGGAGTCAAGGGCGTCGAGATCCGAACCGGCGGCGGGACCTCGATCATGGCCCGCCTCGGGTCGACGCTCTACGACTTCGTCGAGCTCGACAGCGGCGACTACCTCAAGGTCTCCGAGGCGGTGTTGCGGATCTTCGACCGCCAGGACTGGCTTCGCAAGAACCGCGCCCGGGCTCGGCTCAAGTTCCTGGTTGACAAGGTTGGGATCGATGAGTTCCGGCGCATGGTCGACGAGGAGCTCGAGGGGGACTG
>DASQXU010000089.1:0-12588 GCA_035639555.1 Thermoleophilaceae bacterium | reverse complement strand
CGCGAACGCGCGGACCCGCTCCTCACCGGCCTCGCCGCGGCGCTCGTCAGCGTGGCCGACGCGTCCCTCGGCCGGATCGCGGACGGGATGACCGCGCTAGCTGAGGCGCGCGCCGCGTTCGACGGGCTGCCCGACGAACGGCTGGCGGCGCGGGTCGACCTCTGCGGCTGGATCGGCCTCGCCGCAGCCAGGCTGGAGCGCACCGATGACGTGCTCCGCTGCGCGCGAAGGGGCCTGACGCTCTCGCGGGCGACCGGGCAGGGATCGATGGTCCCGGGCCTGCTCGGCCTCGAAGCCCAAGCGCTGCTTCTTCAGGGCCAGGTCACGGAGGCCGTCCGGGTCGCCGAAACGGCCACCGACGCGGCGCGCCTGTCCGGGACCGACCAGCTCCTCGTTTGGGCGCTGCAGACGATGTCCACCGCGGCGATGTGGGCCGGCGACACGGACCGGGCGATCTCCAGCGCGCGCGAGGCGGTGGGGCTTGCCGACCGGTTCGGGGAGAGCTTTCTCGCGCCGCTCGCCCACCTGCAGCTGGCGGCGGCCCTGCAGGCCGCGGGCGACGCGCCTGGCGCCTCGGCCGAACTGGCCGCGTTGGACGGGGAGTCAGCAGGCTCCCTCCTCGACCTGAGCGCCGGGCGCGGCTGGGAGCTGCTGGCGCGCACCCATCTCGAGCTCGGCGACCTCGAGGCCGCCGAGGATGCGACCGCGCGCGCCGAGACCCGCGCCGCCGCCACCGGGCTCCCCCAGCTCACAGCCACCGCACAGTGTGCGCGGGCAGCGGTTGCGCTTGCCAGCGGCGACGTCGCCCGCTCAGCCGAAGCGGCGAGCGCGGCAACTGCGGGCGCCGAGCATGCCGGGAACGCGCTGTTGGCGGCCAGGGCACGGGCGCTGGCCGGCTCCGCGATGGCCGCGCGGGGAGCCCGCGAGCGCGGCATAGCCGAGCTCGAGCGAGCGCACGAAGCCTTGCTCGCCTGCGGCGCCCGGCGAGAAGCCGACGCCGCCGCGCGCGAACTACGCCGGCTCGGCCGGCGCGTCGCTCGGCCGGCTCGCGCCTCGCGGGGCACCGGGCTCGGGTCGCTCAGCGCGCGCGAGCGCGAGGTGGCCGAGCAAGTGGCGGCCGGCAAGACAAACCGGGCGATCGCCGCCGCCCTGTTTCTCAGCGAGAAGACGATCGAGACCCACTTGGCCCGGATCTACGACAAGCTCGACCTGCGCTCGCGCGTCGCGCTCGCGGCGCTCATCGCCAGTGAACGAGATCGAGCGCTCAGAGGACCGTAGCAGCGATGTAAGTGGCTCTCACGCCGGCCGTAAGATGGTTCAAGTGGCCATCACTCCGTTGCCCGTTCGACGCGGCTACCACCACGGCGCCCTGCGCGCCGCGCTGATCTGGGCGGGGGGCGAGCTCATCAGCGAGGTCGGCGTAGCGAACTTCTCCGTCGCCGCCGCCGCGCGAAGGGTGGGCGTCAGCAGCGGTGCGCCCTACCGGCACTTTCCTGACCGGGAAGCACTGCTCGCCGCCGTAGCCGTCGAAGCCTCCAAGCAGATCATCGACCGCTACCAGCAGGCGATGCAGGCGGGCGCCGATCCGGTCGAGCAGCTGGTCGGCGCCGCGATCGCCTACGTGCGCCTTTCGTCCGAGGACGGCGGCGGCTTCGGCGGCGTCTGCAGCGATGAGATCGACAACGCCAAGCACCAGGAGCTGCTTGCGAGCCGGCGGGAGATCACCGATCTCCTATTGACGCCGTGCGTGCAGGTCGCCCCGAGCTACGAGGACGCGGTCGCGCTCGTCGAGGCGTACGGCGCCCTGGTCCAAGGGTTCGCCGCGCTGCTGCGTGATCGGGCATTCGGCAACAGAGCGGCAGGCGTCTATGACCGCGCGGCCACCGCCGCGCGCAAGCTGATCGCCGGCTATGCGACCGGGGCGGCAAGCGGCTGACCCGCCGCGGCCGCCGTCAACCGTCACGAGGCGAGGGGCGTGGCGTGACTGTTGTAAGTTGCTCTCACATGGAGATCACGAGAAGCGGGCTCGACACCAGCAAGGGTCCCGATGACTGGTTTACCGGAGACGTGTACATCGATCCGGTCGCGGCAGCGCCCGCCCCCGGCGCGTCCAAGCGAACCTCGTCCACTTCACGCCGGGCGCGCGCACCGCGTGGCACACGCACCCGCTCGGCCAGACGATCTACGTCACCGGGGGCATCGGGCTCGTCCAGCGGCGCGGCGCTCCGATCGAGGTCGTCCGGCCCGGTGACCGCGTGTTCTTCGAGCCCGACGAGGACCACTGGCACGGCGCCGCGCCGAACCGCTTGATGGTCCACCTCGCCCTCAACGAGGTCGATGACGAACACGTCGCCGCAAACTGGGGCGACAAGGTCACCGACGACGAGTACTCCGCCGCGCCCGCGATCGGCGACTGACCTCAGTAGCAATGCGAACCACAGAGCTCGGCAACAAGGGCCCCGAGGTCGGCGTGATCGGCCTGGGCTGCATGGGGATGACCTTCTCCTACGACATGGAGACCCCGCGCGACGACGCCACATCGATCGCGGTGATACGCCAGGCGCTCGACCTCGGCATGACGTTGATCGACACCGCCGACGCGTACGGACCGTTCACCAACGAGGAGCTCGTCGGCCGGGCACTGACCGGCGGGCACCGCGCGCGCGCAGTGCTGGCCACAAAGGTCGGCTTGGTCGTCCTCGACCCGGGCGCGGATTCCGCGTCCCGCAAGGTCACGAACAACGGCCGCCCGGAGCACGTACGGAAGTCGATCGACGACAGCCTGCGCCGGCTTCGCACCGACCATGTCGACCTCTACCAGCTACACCGGGTCGACCCGGAGGTGCCGCTGGAAGAGACCTGGGGGGCAATGGCGGAGACCGTGGCGGCGGGCAAGGCGCGCCACATCGGCCTCTCCGAGGTGCCGGTGGACGAGATCAAGCGCGCTCAGGCGGTGCACCCGGTGACCTCGGTGCAGTCGGAGCTGTCGCTGTGGACCCGTGACGTACTGCCCGAGGTCCTGCCTCACTGTGAGGAACAAGGCATCGCCTTGCTGCCGTACTCCCCGCTGGGACGCGGGTTCCTCGCCGGACGGTTCTCGTCGTTCGACGACCTCCCTCAGGACGACTTCCGCCGGGGGCTGCCGCGCTTCCAGCAGGACGCTCTGCGGGCCAACCTGGCGATCGTCGGGCGGGTACGCGAGATCGCCGAGCGGGTGGGCGCGACCGCCGCACAGGTCGCGCTGGCGTGGGTGCTCGCCCAGGGCCGGAACGTGGTGCCGATCCCGGGGACCAAAACCCCGAAGTACCTGGCCGACAACGCCGGGGCGGCCGATGTCGAGCTGAGCACGGCGGACCTGGCCGAGCTCGACGCCTTGCCCGCGCCCGAGGGGACCCGCTACTGACCTACTGACGCCTCAGGGACCTTGAGCACGCCGGGGGTCATGGAGCCTGAGCCGGCAGGTCCCCGGAGTCGTGCGCGAGGAACGCTGCTTCGGGTCCTCGCTGCGGGATCAGCGACCCGATCAGGACCCCGAGCAGGAGCGCGATCGCGCAGAGCGCGAACGCGACCGAGTACCCGTGTGCTGAGGGGAGGCCGGCGCCGGCGACGGTGCCGGCGAGTATCGACGCGACGACCGAGCCTCCGAACGCGCCGCCGACCGTGCGGGTGACCGCGTTCATCCCGGTGGCGACTCCGGTCTGTGCCGGTCCGACGTTCTCGATGATCAGGTTCACCATCGCCGCGAACGCCAGGCCGATCCCGGCGCCCAACAGCGTCGCGGCCAGGTAGACCTGCCATCGCTCGCCGCGTGCGGCCGCTAGCAGCACGTACGACGCCATGGTCACCGTGGCCCCCGCGAGCAGCGGCCGTTTCGACCCGAAACGCTTCTCGAGCCGTCCGGCCTGTGCGCCCATGAGGAGCATCGCGACCGTCGCCGGTGCCAGGAACAACCCTGCGGCTGTCACGGAGGCGCCGAAGCCGTAACCGGCGCGAGCCGGCGTCTCGACGTACTCGGGCAACAGGATGAACGACGAGTACATCCCGAAGCCCAGAAGGAATGCCACCGCGTTGGTCGTCCAGACGCCCCGGATCCGCATCATGTGCATGTCGACCAGCGGGTGGAGGCTGGCGGCCTCGCTCCGCACCCATACGAGGAGCAGCACGACGCCGATCGCGAGCACGGTCAGGGTCTTCGCCGACAACCAGTGCCACGTCGGGGCCTTGCTGACGGCGAGCAGCACGGCGCCGAGCCCGGCGGACATCAGCGCAGCCGCGACCCAGTTCACCCGCCCGGGGACGCGAAGGGGCGACTCCGGCACGAGCAGGTGGATTGCAACAGTCGCTATTACGAGCGGCACCAGTGGGAGCCAGAACAGGTAGTGGAACGAGAGGTGGTCGACGATCGGCCCGGCGAGCACGACGCCGGCGCCACCACCGACGCCGGCGAGCGCAGACATCACGCCGATGCCCCCGGCGACGCGGTCGGACGGAAACTCGTCGCGGATGATCCCGAAGGCCAGCGGGAAGATGCCACCGGCCGCGCCCTGGACGATGCGGCCGACGAGCATGAGCGCAAGCGAGCTCGCGAGCGCGCAGAGCACGGTCGCGACGCACAGCGCGGCGAGCACCGCGACGAGCAATCGCTCCTTTCCGTACATGTCGCCGAGCCGTCCGATCAATGGAGTCGCGATCGACGCGCTGAGCAGGTAACCCGTCAGCACCCAGCTGACCGAGTTGACCGACGTGTCGAGGGCGTGCTGGATGTCGGGCAGAGCCGGGGCGACGAGAGACTGGAGCAGCGCGTAGGCGATCGCCGCCAGCGCGAGCAGCGCGAACGTGACCTTGTAGTGCTGCCGTGCGGGCGCGTCCTCCACCTGTGCAGACGTCGCGTTCATCGAGTCCTCCCACCGGGCAGCCCGATCCGGCCCAGCTGCCTCTCGCGAAGCGGCGGCGCCGGAAGGGGATGGGCCGCTTCGGCCCGCAGGCCATCGAGCAGGAATCCGAGATGACGCCGCCAGAGATCGGGCGCGATGTCCCCGGCGAGCTCGATCAGCCTGTCGGTCGACCAGAACAGGGGCGGCAAGTCCTGCGGCGTGAAATCGGCCCTTAGCGCCCCCTGCTGCTGCGCCCGGCCGACCAGCTTCGCCAGCAGCGGCCGCGTCCGCTTTCGCATCGCCTCGGCGCGCTGACGGCCATGGGCACGTGTTTCGACGACGTCCTTGAGCGCGCGGTTGCGCGACTGCAGCTCGAGCACCGCCTCGACCAAGCGGGTGAATCCCGCCCACGCGTCGGGCTCGGCGAGCGCACGCTCCGCGAGCGCTGCGTACTCCTCGAAGGCGTCCTCCAGCACCGCGTCCACGAGGTCGTCACGGGTCGGGAAATGGCGGTACAGGGTCCCGAGACCGACCTCGGCGCGGCTTGCGATCTGACGGACCGAGACATCGAGCCCTGAGCTGACGAACAGCTCACGCGCGGCGATGATGATGCGCTGGCGGTTCCGGGTCGCATCGGAGCGGCGAACGGTGGGAGTCTCGGCGACCACGGACGCAACGTATCAGAACCGGAACACCTGTTCCGGTAATCCGAGGTTGTCTGTACTCGCCGATCACACAGTTCAGTAAGCTCTGAACGCAATGAACGAGGCGGCGATCGAGCGGTTCGTCGAGGCGGTCGGGATCCAGTTCGAGCTCGACGCCGGTACGCCGCGCATGGTCGGTCGGGTCTTCGGCTGGCTGCTCGTGTGCGATCCGCCGGAGCAGAGCGCAGCCGAGCTGGCCGAGAGGCTGCAGGCAAGCAAGGGCTCGATCAGTACGGCCACCCGAGTGCTGCTCCGCATCGGTCTCATCGAACGCCTGCGGTTCCGCGGCGAGCGGTTCGACCGCTTCCGGGCGCGCCCCGAGGCGTGGGACGATTTCCTCTGGCGCGAGGACCAGTTCACCGAGCCACGTCGCGTCTTCCGGCAGGGCCTCGACGCGCTGGCCGACGAGCCGGCCGCGCGCCGCGGGCGACTCGAGGAACTCGACGCGATCTACGCCTGGTGGGAGGAACGCCTTCCGCGGCTGCGCGAGGAGTACCTCGCTGAGCGCCGCCCTTCACGCGAGCGAGCCCGGAAGCCGGGGAGCCGATGACCGCCACCGCGATCGAGGTCGAAGGACTCCGAAAGAGCTTCGGGGAGGTCAACGCGCTCGACGGCCTCGATCTCGTCGGACCGGAGGGCGCCGTGCTCGCTCTCTTCGGGCCGAATGGCGCCGGCAAGACGACGCTCGTCCGTGCGCTCGCGACGCTGCTCCGCCCGGACTCGGGACGCGCGCTGGTGCTCGGGCGCGATGTCGTGGCCGATCCATTCGGAGTGCGTCGCGAGATCGGGCTCGCCGGGCAGTTCGCCGCGATCGATGAGGTCCTCACCGGCCGGGAGAACCTCGAGATGGTCGGCCGGCTCTATCACCTGCGCCGCGCCGAGGCGCGACGGCGGGCGGCCGAAGTGCTCGAGCGGTTCGGGTTGGCGCAGGCAGCCGACCGGCGCGCGTCGACCTACTCGGGCGGCATGCGCCGCAGGCTCGACCTCGCCGCGACGCTCGTCGGGCGGCCACGCGTCCTCTTTCTCGACGAGCCGACCACCGGGCTCGATCCACGCAGCCGGGCCGAGCTCTGGGAGCTGATCGGCGAATTGCGCGCCCGCGGGACCACGATCCTCCTCACGACCCAGTACCTCGAGGAGGCAGACCGGCTCGCGCAGCTGATCGCGGTGATCGACCAGGGACGGATCGTCGCGGAGGGCACCGCCCGCGAGCTCAAGGAGCGGGTCGGTCACGACCGGGTGATCGTGCGCGTCTCCGATGCCGGGCGGACCGACGACGCGCGCGCTGCGCTTGCCGCACTGGCGAGCGATGGGCCGCCCGAGGTCCGCGGCGACGCCGAGCTCTCGTTGCCGATGACCGACGCAGACATCCCGGCCGCCGCGGTGCGCGCGCTGGACCGGGCCGGTGTCGGTGTCGCGGGGCTCGAGGTGCGCACGCCGACGCTCGACGACGTCTTCCTCACGCTCACGGGCCGGCGGGTGGCTGCCGAGGAGACCGAGGAGATGGCTGCATGAGCCGCCCGTCGCCGCTCGAAGCTGTCTCCGACTCGCTCGTGATGGCGCGCCGCGGGCTGACGCAGACGCTGCGCAAGCCGGCTCTGCTCGTGTTCACGTTCGTCGAGCCGGTGATCCTGATCCTGATCTTCAGGTACGCGTTCGGGGGCGCGATCCGGACGCCGAACGGCAGCTACGTCGACTACCTGATCCCAGGCATCCTCGTGCTGACCGCGATCTTCGGCGCGATCGTGACCGGCATTGGCCTGTCCGAGGACCTCTCCAGGGGCATCGTCGACCGCCTGCGCTCGCTCCCGATCGCGCGCTCAGCCGTGCTGGTGGGCCGGACGGTGTCGGATCTCGCGCGAAACGTCGGCAGCGTGATCCTGATCTTCGGGGTCGGGTTCCTCGTCGGCTTTCGACCGAGCGAGTCGATTCCGCGGGTGTTGGCGGCGATTGCCTTGCTCCTCGCGTTCGCGTACGTGTTTTCGTGGATCGCCGCGACGATCGGGCTGCTGGTCCGCGACCCCGAAACCGCGCAGGGCGCGGGCTTCGTCTGGGTCTTCCCGCTCACCTTCGTGAGCTCGGCGTTCGTCCCGACGGACACGATGCCGTCAGCCGTGCGCGCGTTCGCCGACGTCAATCCCGTGACCCTCTGCGTCGACGCGGTGCGCGCGCTGACGATCGGGGGACACGCGGCCGGGCCCGTGCTCGGCACGCTCGCGTGGCTGGCCGGACTGCTGCTCGTGTTCGTCCCGTTCGCCGTGTCGCGCTATCGGGCGCTCGAGTAGAGGCGGGCACCCGTTTGGCCGGCCCTGCATGGGTAGGTCACGATGAGTTGCCGCCCGGGAGCCGGGTCTAAGCCCGAAACCCACCAAGGAGGTCTGACAGTGCTGCTCGAGGGCAGGAATGCCGTCATCTATGGCGGCGGGGGATCGATCGGGTCCACGGTCGCCGAGGCGTTCGCACGCGAAGGCGCTCGAGTCCATCTGGCGGGGCGGACGCTCGAGCGGCTCGAATCAGTCGCCGACCGCATCCGATCCGCGGGTGGCGCGGCGGAGCCGGCTGTTGTCGATGCGCTCGACGAGGATGCCGTCGATGCCCATGCCCACGCAGTAGCGGCGAACTTCGGCAGCCTCGACGTCTCGTTCAACTTGATCTCGCACGGCGACGTCCAGGGCACGCCGCTGTCGGAGATGTCGCTCGCGGATTTCGAACGGCCCGTGGTGACCGCGGTCCGGACGATGTTCATCACTTCGCGCGCCGCCGCGCGGCAGATGATGCGCCAACGGTCCGGAGTGATCCTCGTGTTCGGTGGCTACGGGGATCCGCCACGAAACTGGCACCTCGGTGGTCTCCAAGTTGCGTTCCAGGCCCAGGAAGCGCTGCGCCGGAACCTGGCCGCCGAGCTGGGCCGCCACGGGATCCGCGTGATCACCTTGCAGACGAGCGGGATAGCCGAGGCGATCGAGAGCGTCGAGCTCCGCGAGCGCATCGGCGGCCAGATCGCGGCCAGCACCTTGCTCGGGCGCGCGGCCACCCTGGCTGATGTCGGTCATGCGGCCGTGTTCGCCGCCTCCGACTGGGCGGCCTCGATGACCGCCACGAAGCTGAACATCAGCTGCGGCTCGTTTGTCGACTGACATCGACGCGAGCGCCGACTAGAGGGCCCAGCGGTCCCCGGAGGGCTCGGCCCGATAGGCGGTCGCCGGCGGCCCTAGGCGGGTGCCCGCTCGGGCTCGCGGCGCGCCGCTTCCCCGAGGGCAGCGAGCGACTGCTCGCTCCAGCTGCGAAAGAAGCGCCGGCCGAGGGTGAGGTCGAAGAGGCGATCGCCGAGGCGCCTCGGCTCCATGCCGAGCTCGAGCTCGACGAACGTCCCGCCCTGGGCCGCGGTGAGCGACCAGTGGGCGTAGGTGCCGGTCAGCCGGCAGCTCATCCGGATCTCGCGCAGATCGGCGCGGCGCTCGAGCAGGAATGTGGTCTGCGCCTCGTTGCCGCTCGGGTCGCGCGTCACCTGGACGTACTCGTCGCCCTCCTCGAAGCGCGCGCCGTCGACCTCGATCACCCGCGGCCACCACTCCGGGTAGCGGGGCGGGGCGCCGACGAGGCTCCACACCGCTCCGAGCGGGGCATCGAGGTGGGCGTGGCGGCGGTGTACGGACACCGCGGCGAAGTCTCGCAGCTGGGCGCCCGGCAGAGCGAGCCAGCTGGCCCACTCCGTCGGCGGACCGCGGGCGGTGGCCCCCGCAGCCGATCCGGCTGGGGTTGGCTCGGGTGAGCACGACACGCACGCCGCGCCGCCCGGGACGGATTCGATACCAGTGCAGCTGCAGCTCCCGCGGTAAGGGTCGATCTGCCGACAAAACGAGTCGGCCGGTCCGTTCCCCGCGGCGCTGGTGTCTCAACGAGCACAACGCGCTAATTAGGCGGCGACCGATCTGGAGAACAGAAGCGATGGAAACCGGGCTCGGGCGGGCACGGCAATCGCATCCCGGACTCGCTCCATCGGATTGTGAGATGGAATCGGTCGCGCCGGCATGCCAAGTCGTTACGACAAGAAGGAGAGAAACGTGACTGATCACAAGCTCGGAACACGTCAAGACTGGCTTGCGGCCCGGCGGGAGCTGCTCGAGGCCGAGAAGCAGCACATGCGGCGGGGCGACGAACTCGCCCGCCGGCGCCAGCAGTTGCCCTGGGTCCCGATCGAGAAGGAGTACGTCTTCGAGACCGAGGACGGCAGGAAGTCGCTCGCCGAGCTCTTCGACGGGCGCTCCCAGCTGCTCGTCTACCACTTCATGTTCGGCTTCGGGTTCCGGGTCGACGAGCAGAACCCTGGGTGCACGGGCTGCTCCTTCGTCGCAGATCACTTCGACGGCGTCATCCCCCACCTCAACGGCCACGACGTGACCCTGGTGGCCGAGTCGATCGCCCCGCTCGAGCAGCTGCATGCCTACGCGGAGCGGATGGACTGGAGGTTTCCCTGGGTCTCATCCCTCGGCAGCGACTTCAAGTACGACTTCGGTGCCGCGTTCACCGAGGAGCAGCAGCGGAACGGCGCCGAATACAACTTCCGCCACGTCGACCAGCCCGCGCCGCAGCGAGAGGGGATGAGCGCCTTCGCGCTCGAGGGCGGGGTCGTGCACCACACCTACTCCACCTACGACCGCGGAGTCGAGCAGCTGATGGGGACCTACCGGATGCTCGACCTGGCGCCACTGGGTCGTAACGAGGACAGCCTGGAGTTCCCGGAGGCCTGGTGGCACCGACACGACGAATACGGGGTTCGGCAGGAGGAGGCACCGTAGACGCGGGAGGAGTGGGAGGCAGCGCGCCACCGAGCGCCCGCGAGGGCACTCCGCGACCATAGGTGGCGTTCCTACGGGCGCTCCGAGCGCTGCCCCCAGCTGGCGCCGCCGCGCCGCCGCCGACGAGACCATCGCGTGCCGTTCGCGCGGAATCTCGGTCCTCGGTTCCGCAACTTCGAGGTGGCCGGAATACTTGGGTCGTGTCGGCATTCGGCCCGATCATCGACTGCAACGTCCACCTCTGGGACCAGCGGGACAACGCGGTGTTCTGGCTGACGGACCGGACACTGGTGCGCGACCTGATCGGCAACTACGAGTCGCTGCCCGACGTGTACACGCTCGGCGACTACGAGCGTGAAACCGCGGGCTTCGACGTGCGCGGCATCGTCTGGTCAGACGCCGGCGCGGCCGATCCCGTTGCGGCCGCGGAGTGGGTGCGGACACAGCACGAGGAGCGCGGGCTCGTAACGGGGATCGTCAGCCTGGGCGACCCGGCGGCGGACGGGTTCGGCGACCTCGTCGATCGCCTTCGCGGGATTCCCCTCGTTCGCAGCGTCAGGGTGCGGCTGGCGGCCGGGCTAGTGGAAGGCGCCCAACATGAGTCGACGCTCCTCGAGCAACCCGCCGTGATGGAGCACTTCGCCTTGATGGCCCGCCACGACCTCGTAGCCACCATCGAGGCCACGAGCGACGAGCTGGGCGTCGTGACCCGGCTCGCCCGAGAACTGCCCGACCTGCAGATCGTGATCGATCACTTTGGCTGGCCGACCAACCTCAGCGAGGCGGGACTGCGGATGCACCTCGATCGCCTTGCCGAGTTGGCGGCGATGCCCAATGTGGCGACGCGCCTCGACGCCATCGGGACCATCTTCGGGGCATGGACCGCCGAGCAGGTGCGCCCGTGGCTGCTCGGAGCTGTGGCCGTGTTCGGTCCCGACCGGTGCATGCTCGGTTCCGATCTACCGATCGAGCGCCTGCGCTCGGGCTTCGAACCGCTGTACCGGGCCTATGGCGAGATCTTCGCCGGGCACACGGCGCGCGACCGTGAGACGCTGCTCGCGGCCACGGCGGAGCGGTGGTACGGGACCGGGTGATCGCGTACGACCCTCCGCAACAGGGCATCCGCTGGACCGGGAGGCGCCGGCCCGTGGAAGTCGACAATCGCCCCCCGCCGGCCCTCCTGCCTGTCGGGCGGACGGCCGCGCCAGACCGAAGCGGTCGCGCGCCTGCGTCGCTGTTCGAAGGGCCGCCAGGCGCAGATCGTTAGCCGGTCGGGCCGGGTAGCGCTCCCACTTGCTGCAGGACACGAGCGACGTCTACGACAGACCAGTACTCAACGATCTTGCCGTCACGGATGCGATGGATAGCAATCCCGGCGGTCTCGACTTCCCTGTTTGTCGCCGGGATTCCCAGGAGCTCTCCCTCGTGCACGCCTCGCCCGACGATATGGCTGACGACGAGGTCCCCTTCCGCCACCTGCATCAAGATCTCGTGGCGCCCCGGGGTTGCCACACGAAAGATCTCCGCCGCCTGCTTCATCCCCTCACGATCCAAGCTGACGCCGGGAACCGGGGGATTGTGCGCGACGAAATCCTCCGCGATGTACGCGTCGAGGACGCTCCAGTCGCTGGTGCGGTTGTCGTCGACCGCTTGGATGTAGCGCCGGATGAGATCCTTGTTGTCCTCGGCCGACATCCGCCCCTCCCCCCTGGTCGGGTCAGTAAGTGCGCGGTTTATAGCCAAGCTCGAGCGTCGATCGCCGTACGCGGATGCGGACGTGGGTGGGGGAGGCCGGCTCACCCGCCGGAGCCACACAGCCACCTCACCGTTCGTACGTGCTTTCCTCGTCGATAGCCAAGGACTGATGGTCGCGAAATAGTCGAGAGCGCTTTGAAGGACATCCGCCGATCCCCGACCGCCAGGCTGAGAGCCGCGCGGCCAAGCTGGCCGCCGTTCCTCCGTCGACCCGGAATGAGCGACGCACCGGTCCAGCTCGGGCTGCGCGAGAACGCCGCCCAGTTCAGCCTGCTGGTCGCCGTCAACGCGTTCGTCGGCGCGATGGTCGGACTGGAGCGATCCACGCTCCCCCTGATCGGCAAGGAGGACTTCGGCGTCGGCTCGAGCGCCGCCGTCCTGTCGTTCATCGTCGCCTTCGGGCTGGCCAAGTCGTTCACCAACCTCGGCGCCGGAGCCCTGGCGCAGCGGGTGGGC
>DASQXU010000088.1:0-23055 GCA_035639555.1 Thermoleophilaceae bacterium | reverse complement strand
ACCACGCCGTCCTTGCCGACCTTGTCGATCGAATCCGCGATCACGTCGCCGATCTCGTCGTCGGCGGCCGAGATGGCGGCCACGCGGGCGATCTGCTCCTTGCCCGCGATCTCCACCGACTGGTCGCGGATGTGCTGGACCACCTGCTCGACGGCCTTCTCGATGCCGCGCTTGAGCGCCATCGGGTTGGCGCCGGCGGCCACGTTCTTGAGGCCCTGCCGAACGATGGTCTGGGCCAGCACGGTGGCGGTCGTCGTGCCGTCGCCGGCCACGTCGTTGGTGGCGGTGGCGACCTCGCGCACGAGCTGGGCGCCCTGGTTCTCGAAGACGTCCTCGACCTCGATCTCCCGGGCGATGGTCACCCCGTCGTTCGTGATCGTCGGGGCGCCGAACTTCTTGTCCAGCACCACGTAACGGCCCTTCGGGCCGAGCGTGACCTTGACCGCGTTGGCCACGGCGTCGACGCCGGCCTCGAGCGCCGCCCTAGCCTCCTGGTCGTACTTGAGCTCCTTGTGAGCCATGTTCAGTTCCTCCTCTAGAGCACGTCCTGTTAGGCGACCTTGGCGAGCACGTCCGACTCGCGGAGGACGAGCAGGTCCTCGCCGTCCACGCTGATCTCGGTCCCTCCGTACTTCGAGTAGAGGACCTCGTCGCCCTCGTCGACGTCCAGCGGGATCCGCTTCTCGCCGTCCTCGTCCCACTTGCCCTCGCCGACGGCAAGCACCTTGCCGCGCTGGGGCTTCTCCTTGGCGGTGTCCGGAAGGACGATGCCGCTGGCCGTCGTCTCCTCCTCCTCGATCGCCTTGACGATCACGCGATCGCCAAGCGGCTTGAGCTTCATACGTCGAACCTCCGTAGGGATAGTCGCGTGTCCACGCTTGGCACTCTGATAGGTGGAGTGCCAACGGGACGGAATATAGGTCGCTGCGCCGAGATCGTCAAGGGAGCCTGGCACTCCGACAAAGAGAGTGCCAATCCCCTCGCCGTGTTCTCCCGGCGTTTACTAGTTCTGTCCGGGGCCGCCCGCCCGCATGCGCTCCGAGATCTCAGATGGCCGCTCTGCGATCTTGGAGAAGCGCACCACGGTGACCGTGTCGTCCTCCAGCACGCGGCGGCCGTAGATCTGCTCAAGGAAGTGGATGGTCTCGTCCAGCCGGCGAAACTCGGGGTTGTCGTGCTCGATGTCGCGCGGGGAGAGGTCGCGGACCCGCTTGACGTCGACGCTGTCGATCACCGCCTCGAAGATCCGCTCGCGCGGGGAGTGCTGGAAGCCGACGGTGACCATGACCACCTCGCCCTTGCGGTACTTGCCACTCTTGTCGCCCAACCGGATCGTGGCCGTCTTGCGGCCGCGCTTCAGCTGGTCGATGAACACCGGCGAGTAGAAGTTGAGGACGTACACGGCGTCGGGAGCCTAACGTTCGCTAGCCAGGCGGGATAGCGCGGCGCTCGCCATCTCGCGCTCGCCGCGGTAGGCCAGCAGGTGGGGCGCCTCCTCGAGCGGGACCCACTCCGCCGAGTCGACCTCGTAGTCGTGGTTGCGCACGCTCCCGGAGCGATACCGAAACAGGAAGAAGCTGACGACCTTGAGCACGCGCTCGCCGCCGCGCATGTACCAGTAGCGGATGTCGCCGAGCTTCTCGAGCAGCTCGGCCCGGAGGCCGGTCTCCTCCTCGACCTCGCGCGCGGCGGCCTCAGCGGCCGACTCGCCGCGATCGATTCGCCCCTTGGGCAGGGCGAGCACCGCGCCCCCCTTGACCCGAACCGCGGCGGCGAAGGGACGTCCCCGGAAGCGGCGCACGACCACCCCTCCGGCGGAGAACTCACGCTTCAATCGGCGTCTCCCGTCCCCTCGAGGAGGGGCACGAACCGCACCGGGACCACGGGCTGCTCGCGACCGTCGCGCAGGCGCATGAGCAGCTCGTGACCGCCGCGCCGCACCGGGTAGACCAGGCTTGCCCCGGGGCGGAGCTGCTCGACCAGCGGCTCGGGGGGCGCATGCGAGGCGGTGGCGGTCACCGAGATGCCGTCGAACGGCGCACCGTCCGGGGCGCCGAGGCGACCGTCGCCGACCCGCACCTCCACGTTGCGGTAGCCGAGCGCGGCGAGCGTGCCCTGCGCCGCTTCGGCGAGCGCGGGCAGGCGCTCGATGGTCACCACCTGACGACACAGCCGAGAGAGCACCGCGGCGGCGTAGCCCGAGCCGGTCCCGACCTCGAGCACCCGCTCGTCTCCCCGCAGCTCGAGCAGCGCGGCCATGCACGCGACGATCCAGGGCTGGGAGATGGTCTGTCCGCCGGCGATCCGCAGAGCGCGGTCGCGGTAGGCGCGCCCGCGCTGTTTCTCTGGGACGAAGCGCTCGCGGGGAACCTCGGCCATCGCGGCCAGCACCCGCTCGTCCCCGATTCCCCGCCGGCGGAGCTGGCGCTCCACCATCCGGGCCCGGCGGGCGGCGAAGGGATCCGGCGGCGGGCCGTCAGTGGATGTAGTTGCGGAGCCTGGCGGGGTCATGGACCGTGACCTTGCCACGCCCGAGGGTCACGACGCCATCCCGCTCCAGGCTGGCCAGAAAGCGGCTCGCGCTCTCCCGAGAGGTCCCGGCCAGCTGGGCGATCTCGGCCTGGGTGGCCTTGATCACCACCTCGTGGTCGCCGGCCCCCTCGGCCTGGCGGGCGCGCGATTGGGCGAGGAGCGCGCTGGCCGTCCGCCCGGCCACCGTCTGGAAGGACTGCTGGAGCAGGCGTTCGTTGGTCCGCCGGACCCGATCCGCCATGGCGGCCAGCATCTTGAGCGCGAGGTCGGGATGGGAGCGAACGAGCCGCTCGACGTCCGGGCCGAGCAGCGCGACGGCCCGCGTGGGCTCGAGCGCCTCGGCGGTGGCCGAGCGCCGCTCGCCTCCGAACAGCGCGAGCTCGCCGAACATCTGGCCGGCCCGCAGCTCGGCCAGGGCGATCGTCCGGCCCTGCGGGTGCTCCCGCATCAGGAAGACCGCGCCCTCCCGGATCACGTAGCAGGTGTCGCCGGTGTCTCCCTCGCGGAACACCATCTCTCCACGCTCCCAGGTTCGCGGCACCGCAACCTGCGCCAGCTGCTGGAGCTCTCGCTCCTCGAGGCCCTTGAAGACCTCGACCTGGGCCAGGAGGGCGGCCGTCTCCGCCCCGTTCGGCATAGAGCGCATAATCACATATGCATGGCCGTCGCCGAGGGCACAGTCACCGGGGCCGACATCGACGAGGCCGCTCGGCTCATCAAGGGAAGGGTCCGCGAGACGCCAGTCGTGCCGGCCGGCGAGCTCTCGCGGCGGGTCGGGGCGCGCGTTCTCCTGAAGGCCGAGAACCTCCAGCTGACCGGCTCGTTCAAGCCGCGCGGCGCCTTCAGCGCCATCGGCCGGCTCCCGCCCGAGGCGCTTCGGGCCGGCGTGGTCGCGGCGAGCGCCGGCAACCACGCCCAGGCGGTCGCCTTCGCGGCGCGCGAGAGCGGGGCGCGGGCCACGCTCGTCATGCCGGCCGACGCGCCGGTCGCCAAGGTCGCCGCCGTGCGCCAGTACGGCGGCGAGGTGCGGCTGGTACAGGGCTCCTACGACGAGGCCGGGCAGCTGGCGGGGTCGCTCGCCGAGGACGAGGGCCTCACGCCGATCCACGCCTTTGACGCCGCCCACGTGGTCGCGGGCCAGGGCACGATCGGGCTCGAGCTCGCCCGCCAGGTCCCGGAGCTCCGCCTGCTGGTGGTGCCGCTCGGCGGCGGCGGGCTGGCCAGCGGCGCCGCCATCGCGCTGTCCGAGCGGCTGCCCGGCGTCCGGGTGATCGGCGTGCAGGCCGAGGCCTGCGCTCCCTACCCTCCGTCGATCGCCGCCCACCGGCCGGTGGGGGCGCGCGCGGCGAGCACGATCTGCGACGGCATCGCGATCAAGCGCCCCGGGGAGCTCACCCTGCCGCTCGTCGAGCGCTACCTGGACGACGTGGTCACGGTGTCCGATGACGAGGTGGCCGAGGCGATGGTGCTGCTCCTCGAGCGCTCGAAGCTCGTGGTCGAAGGGGCGGGCGCGGTGGCCGTGGCCGCGCTGATGCACGGTCGGGTGAAGGCTCCGGCCTCGGGCGAGGTCTGCGCCGTGCTCTCGGGCGGGAACGTCGACGCCTCCCTGCTCTCCGAGTGCATCCGCCTGGGGGAGACGGCGGCGGGCCGGCGGATCGTGGTCGGCACGGTCGTCCCCGACCGTCCCGGGGCCCTCGCCGGGCTGCTGCGCGTGGTGGCCGAGCACGGCGGCAACGTCGTGGACGTCGAGCACCTGCGGGACGGGATCGACCTGCACGTGCGCGAGACGGCGATCAAGCTCGTGCTCCAGACGCGCGGCGCCGCCCACGGGCGGGAGATCGTCGAGGCCGCCCGCGGCGAGGGCTTCCAGGTGCGGGTGGAGCGCGAGCCGTAGGCTCCTAGACCCGCTGCTCGGGCGACGGCCCCTCGACCGCGACCGCCGCCTCCATGATCCGCTCGAGCTCCGCGAGGTCGTCGTCGTCCAACTCGAGCGCGGCGGCCGGCGCAGTGCCCTCGATGTGGGCGGAATGCCGGGCGCCGACGATCGCCGCGTGGACGCCGGGCTGGGCGAGGGTCCAGGCGACCGCCAGCTCCGGGACGGGGATCCCGCGCTCGTCGGCGAAGCGGCGCAGCTCGTCCACCACCTCCAGGTTGCGCCGGAAGGCGTCGCCGCGGAAGAGCGGGCTGCCGTTGCGCCAGTCGCCCTCGGTGGGCCGCCAGTCGGCATCCATCCGCCCGCTGAGGAGTCCGTGGGCGAGCGGCCCGTAGATCAGGACCCCGACGTCGCGCTCCCGGGACCACGGCAGGACGTCCTCCTCGATGTCGCGCCTGAAGAGGTGATATGGAGGCTGCACGGTCTCGACCGGCAACGTGCGCTCGAACTCCTCGAGCTCCGGGACGCCGAAGTTCGAGACCCCGACGTGGCGGATCTTCCCCTCGTCGCGCAACTCCCGCAGGGCGCCGGTCGTCTCCTCCAGCGGGGTGTCGGGATCGGGCCAGTGGACCTGGTACAGGTCGATGGCCTCGACGTCCAGGTTGCGGAGGCTCTCCTCGACCCCCCGCCGCAGCCACTCGCGGCTGGAGTCGCGCTCGATCCCGCTGCCGGTCCGCCGAAGGCCGCCCTTGGTGGCGACCACGACCTCGTCGTCGCCGGCCTTTCCCTCGAGCGCCTCGGCGAGCAGCGCCTCCGACTCCCCGAGGCCGTAGGCCTGGGCGGTGTCGAAGAAGTTGATTCCGAGCTCGAGCGCCCTCCGGACCGCGCCCTTGACTTCTTCGCGCTCGACGCTCCCCCAGTCGCCGCCGAACTGCCAGGTGCCGAGGCAGATGCGCGACACGCTCAGGTCGGTGCGCCCGAGCCGGGTGTAGGGCATGTCGCTCATGCCCGCTCCGCTACCCATTCGGCCCGGCGGCGAATCGAGGCCGGGTGGCGGCCCGGGCCAGCCGGCGGCGGCGTGGGCTGCGTTTCGCGTCATCTCGGCGGGCCGAGCGCGTTGCGGGTAGCAGCCCGGTCGTCGCCCGGGGCGGTGCGCCCGGCCACGGGCGGCTCAGCCGCCGAACAGGCGGGGGTCGTTCGTGATGACCCCGTCCACGCCGAGCGCTTCGAAGTGGCCGATCCGCTCGGCGTCGTCAACCGTCCAGACGTAGAGCTGGCCGCCCGCCCCGTGGACGGCACGCACGAGCCGGCGACCGACCAGTCGCCAGTGGGCCATCACCGCCTCGCAGGCGCCGCGGGCGATGTTGGCCCGGGCCCGGCCGGGCAGCCGGACCCGCCACCAGCGCAGGACGCCGTACGCCGGCAGGGCGAGCACACTCTTCGTGTAGTCGCGCTGCGCTCGAGGCACCGACCAGCCGCGGCGGATGCCCGGGTACACCCGGCCCAGGGCCTCGAGGCTCGACAGGTAGGTGCTCGAGATCAGGGAGCGCTCGGCGAGGCCCCGGACCATCAGGCCCTCGACGACCTCGCGCTCGTAGCCTGGGAGCTTGAGGTCGACGTCGAGCTCGACCTCGGTGTAGCCCCCGCCGGCCAGGATGTCGAGCCCTTCCTCCAGGGTCAGCGGCTCACGGCGGGCGGCGTCGGCGTAGTCGTGGGCCAGCACCAGCCGGCCATCGGACAGGCGCAGCACGTCGAACTCGATCATGTCCACGCCGTGCTCGAGCGCGGCCTCGAAGCTCTCGCGCGTGTTCCCGGGCGCGACGTGGTCGGCCCCCTTGTGCCCCACCCGCTTGACGGCCGGAAGGTGCTCGGGACGGCTCACCGCTGGCACTCCGGGCACCAGTAGACCGTGCTGGCGAAGTCGCCCATCCGCCGTCGGGCGATGGTGGAGCCGCAGCTCCGGCACGGCAGGCCCGCCCGACCGTAGACCGAGCGCGGGGCAGCCGCCGACCCGTCCAGCGAGCGGCGCATCAGCTCGCGGGCGGCTCGGACCGGGCGGAGCAGCTCGTCGTCATCGAGCTCGGCCAGGCGGCGCCAGGGGTCGAGCCCGGCGGCGAAGCAGGCCTCGGAGCGCCAGATGTTGCCGATCCCGGCGACGTTTCGCTGGTCGAGCAGCGCGTCGCCGATGGGGCGGCGGGGGTCGTCGCTGCGGAGCGCGCGCAGGACCAGGTCCTCCTGGAGCTCTGGCGCCAGCACGTCGGGACCCAGCCCGGCGATCCTCGGGTCGCTCCTCGTCCGGGCGTCGCTCATCAGCTCCAACACGGGGCCGTCGAACTGCACGACGTCATGGTCGCGGGTGCGGAAGACGACCCACGCCCTGGGAGCCGAGCGCCGCCACCGCTCCCCGCGGCGATGGACGGCCCAGGACCCGCCCATCCCCAGGTGGGAGTGCACCGAGAGGCCGCCGTCGAAGCGCAGCAGCAGGTGCTTGCCACGCACCTCGACCGCCCGGACCCTCCGTCCGCCCAACCGCTCGGGCAGGCGGTCGAACCGGTGGCGGGGCTGGGGCGCCTCGATC
Source organism: Thermoleophilaceae bacterium (assembly GCA_035639555.1). Taxonomy (GTDB): domain Bacteria; phylum Actinomycetota; class Thermoleophilia; order Solirubrobacterales; family Thermoleophilaceae; genus DASQXU01. The sequence goes on along the minus strand of DASQXU010000088.1, from coordinate 16,072 downwards.
GAGAGGATCTCCTTGCCGACGAGCGCTTCTGCGACCCTCTGCGCCGCGCGGTGAACGGTGTCGCCCTCGGGCATGCCCCGATCGTAGGAGCCGCGCTTCGCTAGTTTCGGGCGGCGATGGCCGATCCGGCGATCCGCGTGCGCGGGCTACGCAAGTCCTACGGCCCGATCGAGGCCGTGCGCGGGGTCGACCTGGAGGTCGCCCCCGGCGAGGTCTTCGCCTTCCTCGGTCCGAACGGCGCAGGCAAGACCACGACGGTCGAGATCCTCGAGGGATACCGCGCGCGCGACTCGGGCGAGGTGAGCGTCCTCGGGGCGGACCCGACGCGGCCGACCGGCGCGTGGCGGGCGCGGATCGGGATCGTGCTCCAGGCCTCGAAGCCCGACCCCCATCTGACGGTGCGCGAGACCGTCAGCCGCTATGCCGGTTACTACCCGAACCCGCGGTCGGTCGACGGGACGGTCGAGCTCGTGGGTCTCTCCGACGCCGCGAACCAGCGCGTAGGGAAGCTGTCGGGCGGCCAGCAACGACGCCTGGAGGTGGCGCTCGCCCTGATCGGCGACCCCGAGCTCGTGTTCCTCGACGAGCCGACCACCGGCTTCGACCCCTCGGCCCGCCGCAACGCGTGGGGACTGATCGCCGGCCTGCGGGAGCTCGGGAAGACGGTCTTCCTGACCACTCACTACATCGAGGAGGCGCAGAGGCTCGCCGACCGGGTGGCAATCATCCGCGCCGGGCGGATCGTGGCCGAGGGCGCGCCGGGCGAGCTCGGCGGTCGCGGCCGGGCCAGCGAGATCAGCTTCCGGCTGCCCTCCGGAGTGAGCGTCGACGATCTCCCGGTCGAGGCCGCGGTCACCGACGGCAAGGTCACGGTTCGGGCCGAGAGCCCCCTGGTCCCGCTCAACGCGCTCACCTCATGGGCGCTCGAGCGGGGGCACGACCTCGCGGAGCTGGAGGTCAGCCGCCCGAGCCTCGAGGAGGTCTACCTGGAGCTGACCGAGGAGGCCGCGCGCGAGTGAGCGAGCTGCGCCTGATCGCCCACGAGATCCGCTACGACGCCCGCTCGTACCTGCGCAGCCCGCCCGTCGTGTTCTTCGGCCTGCTGCTGCCGGTCATCTTCCTGCTGATCTTCGCCACCGTCTTCGGCAACGACACGATCAGCGCCCACGGCGGGATCAAGACCTCGACCTACTACGTGCCGACCCTGATCGCGCTCGGGATCGTCTCCACCACGTTCGTGAACGTGGCGATCGGCCTGGCCGTCCAGCGGGAGAACCGCGTGCTCAAGCGACTACGCGGAACGCCGCTGCCGATGCGCACCTTCATGGCCGGGCTCCTGTCGCTCGCGCTCGGCTTCGCGGTCGCCCTGACGATCGTCCTCCTGGTGCTCGGGAAGCTCCTCTACGGGGCCAGCATCCCGGGGCACACGCTGCCCGGGGTGGCCCTGGCGCTGCTGATAGGCGCGAGCGCCCTGAACGCGCTCGGGGTCGCCATGTCGGCGGCCATTCCGGACGAGGACTCGGGCCCGCCGATCGTCAACGCCGTCGTGCTGCCCCTCTACTTCATCTCGGGCGTCTTCTTCGACACCGCGAACGCCCCCGGCTGGCTGAACGGGCTGGCCGACGTCTTCCCGATCAAGCACCTGGCCGAGGCGTTGCTCACCGCGTTCGACCCGCGCACGACTGGGGCGGGCATAGCGTGGGGTGATCTGGCGGTCATCGCCGCATGGGGGGTGGCCGGCGCCCTCCTCGCCGTGCGCTTCTTCCGCTGGACCCCGAGGGGGGAGTGACCCGGGGCCGGGGCGGCGGGCGCTCAGGCGCTCAGCGTCAGCCGGCGGGGGCCCTGGCGGAAGCCCACCTCGATGAGGAGCGCGCCGACCGGGGAGCCGATGACCGGCTCGCCGTCGAAGCGCTCGATCCCGAGCCTCGGCAGCCGCCCCCGGCGCGCCTCCTCTGCCAGGGCGCCGAGCGCATCGCGCAGCCACCCCTCCTCGACCTCGCGCAGCGGCAGCAGGGCCCGGCCGCCGCGCTCCACGTAGAGCGCCGGCTCTCCGTCCAGCATGACCACGTAGGCCCCGGCGGCGCGCGCCGGGCGCCGTCGCTCCTCGCCAGCGTCGTCGCCGCCCGCGCGCCGCGGCCACGGCAGTGAGGCCCCGTAGGGGTTGGCGGGGTCGGTCGCGGCCAGCACCAGCGGCCCGGCGGGCTCGTCCGCGCGAACGCTCCGGAGGCGCTCGACCGACGCGGGCAGGGCGAACTGGGCCCCGCCGAGACCCTCGACGAAGTAGCCGCGCCGGGCGGTGCCGAGCGTCTCGAGGTTCGACAGCTCTCCGTAGAGGGCGGCGAACCCGCCGGAAACCCCCTCGGCGAGCGCCGTCTCCCTGGTCACGATCCCGTGCCGCTCGAGCAGCAGCTCGCACAGCGCCCGCATTCGCGGCCCATGCGCCGGGGGGTCGCGGAAGAGCGGGGCGGTCAGCGACCAGCGGCCCTGCACCTGCGGGGCGGCCGGGCGCCGGCGGCGAGCGAAGCGCCGCCCGCGCTGCTGCTCCCGGCGGGCAAGGCTCAGCCGGGGCGCGCGAAGCGGGGCGAAGGCGTCGTTCGTGAGCTCGCCCGCCCACACCAGGTCCCACAGCGCCTCCTGGAGCTCGAGCGGCTCCGCGTCGCTGAGGTCGGCGAGCAAGTCGCTCCAGAAGGCAGCGCCCGCGGCGAGACGCTCGCGGAGACGCTCGTGCAGCGGCCCGGCCGGGGGATCTCCGCGCGCCGGTGGCGGGCCGAGCCAGCGCGCGTCCTCGCGGAAGTAGAGCGCAACCCGACCGCTCGATCGCCCGAGCGACCCGGCTCCCACCCACACGAGCTCGCCGCCGGCACACAGCTGGTCGATCCAGGACGGCGAGTACGCGCCGACGCGCCGCGGCAGCACGTCGCGCTCCCACACCTCGGGGGCGAGGGGGAGGCCCTGGAGGGGCACGAGCATCTCGCGCAGGCGGTCCACACCGGCGCCGCTCGGCGGTGCTGCGTCCACCCCCTGCCAACCGGGGAGGAAGCGGGCGAGCGCCCGCTGCTCGGCGGGCTCGACCTCGCGACGGAGGTGGGCGAGCGACGCTCTGCGGAGCCGGCGCAGCACCAGGGGGTCGCACCACTCGCGCTCGCTCCCGCCGGGTCGGAGCTCGCCGCGAACCAGCGCTCCGGCGCGCTCGAGCTCGCGCAGCACCGCACCGGGGTCGATCGCATAGCGGCCGGCGAGCTCGCCCGTCGTAAACGGCCCGTGCGTGCGCGCATAGCGGAGCGCCAGCCGCGAGAGGGCGTCCGGCACCTCCTCGAGGAACGCCTCGGGCAGGCCGCCGGGAGGGACGGCGCCCAGGGCGTCGCGGTAGAGGCCCGCATCGTCGGCGGGCACGAAGCGCTCCTCGCCGCCGATCCGCATCCGCACCGCGCGCCGCTCGGCCTCGAGCTGGCCGAGCATCCGCCGGGCCGAGACCGCCTCGAGGCAGCGCTCCTGGGCCTCCGCGGCCGTGAGGTCTCCCACCGCCCGCAGCACGTCATGCAGGCCGTCGGCGTTGGCCGCCCTGGTGCGCTCGCTGCGCCGCTGGAGGTCGGCCTCGACCTCCGCGAGCGCCCCCGGGTCGATCAGCTCGCGCAGCTCCTCCTGACCGAGCAGCTCGCGAAGCAGCTCGCGGTCGAGCGAGAGGGCCGCCGCCCGGCGCTCGGCGTTCGGCGTGTCGCCCTCGTACATGTAGGTGGCGACGTAGTCGAACAGCAGCGACGAGGCGAAGGGCGAGGCCCGCTGGGTCTCGACCTCGACGAGCGACAGCTCGCGCGTCTCGAGATTGCGGAGCAGCCGCTCGAGGCCCCCCAGGTCGAGCACGTCCTGCAGGCACTCGCGGTAGGTCTCGAGCACGACCGGGAACTGCCCGTAGCGCCGGGCGACCTCGAGCAGCGACTGGGCCTTCAGGCGCTGCTGCCAGAGCGGGGTGCGCCGGCCGGGGTAGGCGCGGGGGATGAGCAGCGCGCGGGCTGCGTTCTCGCGAAAGCGGGCGCCGAACAGGGCGGAGCCCGCCAGCTCCCGCACGACCAGCTCCTCGACCTCGTCCGGCTCGACCAGCACGAGCTCGGCCCCGGGCGGCTCGTCGGCGTCGGGAAGGTGCACGACGATGCCGTCGTCCGACCAGATCGCGTCCGACTCGAGCCCGAACCGATCGCGGATGCGGGCCGACAGCGCGAGCGCCCAGGCGGCGTGGACCCGGCCGCCGTAGGGCGAGAGGACGCAAAGCCGCCAGTCGCCGATCTCGTCGCGGAAGCGCTCGACCACGATCGTCCGGTCGCTCGGCACCACCCGGGTGGCCGCGCGCTGCTCGCGCAGGAACGAGACGAGGTTGCGAGCGGCGCGGTCGTCGAGGTCGAACGATCCTTCGAGCTGCTCGGGCTCGCGGTCCACGGCCCACCGCGAGAACTCGCCGATCGCCCGGCCGAGCTCGGCCGGGCGGCCGATCCCGTCCCCGCGCCAGAACGGCACCGCACCCGGGGCGCCGGGGGCCGGGCTGACGATCACGCGGTCACGCGTGATCTCCTCGATGCGCCAGGTAGACGCGCCGAGCAGGAAAGTCTGGCCCGGCCGCGCCTCGTACACCATCTCCTCGTCGAGCTCGCCCACCCGCCGGCCATCCGGTAGGTGCACGCCGTAGAGGCCGCGGTCCGGGATCGTCCCCGCGTTGGTGACCGCGAGCTGGAGCGCGCCGCGGCGGGCCCTGATCGTGTCGGCCACACGGTCCCACACGATGCGGGGGCGAAGCTCGGCGAACTCCTCGGAGGGATAGCGCCCATCGAGCATGTCGAGCACGCCGTCGAGCAGCTCACGAGATAGGTCGGCGAACGGGTAGGCGCGCCGTACGAGCTCGTGCAGCGCGGGGACGCTCCACTCCTCGGCCGACGCGGCCATGGCCACGACCTGCTGGGCCAGGACGTCGAGCGGGTTGCGCGGCACGACGGTGGCCTCGATCTCGCCGTCCCGCATGCGCCTCGCCACCACTGCGCACTCGAGCAGGTCGGCCCGGAACTTGGGGAAGATCCTCCCCTTCGAGACCTCGCCCACGCCGTGGCCGGCGCGGCCGATCCGCTGCAGGCCGGCGGTCACCGACTTGGGCGACTCGACCTGGAGCACCAGGTCGACGGCACCCATGTCGATCCCGAGCTCGAGGGAGCTCGTGGCGACCAGGCACGGGAGCTCACCCGACTTGAGCAGGTCCTCGACCACCAACCGCTCCTCGCGGGCCAGGGAGCCGTGGTGGGCGCGGGCGATCTGGGCCGGCCCGTCCCCTTCGGCCGCCAGCTCGTTCAACCGGGCGGCCAGCCGCTCGGCGCCGCGGCGGTTGTTGACGAACACGATCGTCGAGCGGTGGGCCCGAACCAGCTCGAGCAGCTCCGGGTAGATCGCCGGCCAGATCGATCGCCGGGTGGCACCTCCGCCCTGGACGTGCTCGAGGTCGCTCGCCGAGTCGGGCTCGCGCATGTCCTCGACCGGCACCCGGATGCGAAGGTCGAGCGGCTTCCGGAGGCCGGCGTCGGCGATCGTGCACTCGCGATCCCGCCCGGACAGGAACCGACCCACCTCCTCGAGCGGCCGCTGGGTCGCCGAGAGCCCGATGCGCTGGAGCGGTCTGCCGGCCAGGTGCTCGAGGCGCTCGAGCGAGAGCGCGAGGTGCGCGCCGCGCTTGGTCCGGGCGACGGCGTGGATCTCATCGACGATCACCCACTCGACGCCGGCGAGGAGCTCTCGCGCCCGCGACGTGAGCATCAGATAGAGCGACTCCGGCGTGGTGATCAGGACGTCGGGCGGCGTGCGCAGCATCGCCTGGCGATCGCGCTGCGGTGTGTCCCCGGTTCGGATCGACACGTCGAGCTCGGCGCCGATCCCCCGGATCGGAGCCCGCAGGTTCTTCTCGACGTCGTACGCCAGCGCCTTGAGGGGGGAGACGTACACGAGCCGGGTCCGCGGCTCGTCGGCGGGCTCGGCGACCAGCCGATCGATCCCCCAGAGGAAAGCGGCGAGCGTCTTGCCCGAGCCGGTGGGGGCGGACACGAGCGTGCTCTCGCCCCGCGCGATCGCCGGCCAGGCCTTGACCTGCGCCTCGGTCGGGCGCTCGAAGGAGCGCTCGAACCATTCCCGAACCCGCGGGGTGAAGGATGCGAGGGGGTCTGACGGCACGCGACCCCTAAACGTACCGCTGCGGCCGGCGCGGCGAGCGGCGGCGAGCGCCCGCGGGCGGGATCGGCGCTTGAGTGGGTGTGGCTGGCGACGCGATACGGGACCGAAGCCGCCACGCCGCCCGGAGCTGAGCGGCCCCGCGGGTCACCGCACAACGCCCTCAGCGGGGGTGTGGCGAGTGACGGGACATAATGTCCCGAAAGGCGCCAGACCCCCTCGGATCGGTCGCGGCCGCCTGGCCCCGTCAGCCCTCGCCGAGCTCGCCGGGGCGAGATCTCGGCCGGCGGCGGGTAGAGTCGGCCGCGAAGCTGGCCATGGCCGAAGCAGTCACAGCCGCGGGGGCGACCGGAGAGTCCGTCCCGCTCGCCCCGGGCCTCGAGCTGCGCTGCGGGATGCGCGCGCTCGACGGCTCGCTCGACGTGTCCGTCCACCACCACGCGCGGCCCGTCAGCCTCACGCAAGCGACGCTTCGGCCGGGCTCGCCGCGCCACGGCATTCGCCACTCCGGGCGGCTGCTCCAGGTCGACTTCGAGCTGATCATGGACGCCGCGCTCGCGGAGGTGCAGGGCACGGGCATCCTCAAGGTCCGGGACCCGGTGACCGACCGCTGGCACGCGCTCCTCGACGTGGAGAACAAGCCGCTCCTCCGCTACGCCCCCGCTCACGGGAGCGTGGGCGGGAAGACGGAGCCCGATCCGCCGATCGTCGAGGACGGGCCCTTCGGCGGGTGCCAGGAGTCCTCCAACAACGTGACCAGGCTGTTCGTGGACGACCAGCACCGTGCGCTCACCGACGTCGGCCGGGTCGTGAAGGAGGTGATGTTCCCGACCTACCCCGACTTCGTCTTCAACACGGTGGCGTGCGTCGGGACGCTCGACCGGGACGGCTTCGGGGGCTACACCGACCCTTCGTCCCCGTGGTTCAACGTGTTCGACGGCTACTACCAGATCGACGCGCCGAAGCCGGACTGGCGTCGGCCGTTCGGCTACCGCTCGGCCTCCGGGATCGACTCGCAGGTCGAGTTCGAGGACCTGGTGCGGCTCGGCAAGTCGGATTGGAACTGGTTCTCCAACTGGATGTACGGCGTGCCGGCCGAGTTCGCGGAGCGCTCGTCCGGGGTCGACATGGCGAGCGTGGCCACCGACCAGTCGGCGGCGGGCGTGATCGGGGCGAGCCGGTGGCACCTCGCGTCGGTCCAGGGCGTCGAGTTCGTGAGCGCGTACGAGGCCGGCGGCCCGGACGCTGACCGGTTGGTGGACAACACCGTGCTCAGCCCGGTATGGCGACGAGCCTACGGCCGGCCGCGCCCCAAGCCGGACTGGTCCGAGAGCTTCTTCCCGACCGTCCGAGGGGCCGACCTATACATGGCCTACTGGGAGGACGACCAGGCGTTCCACACCGTGATGTTCGGCGGCACGACGCCGCCGGAGGCACCGCGCGCGTTCCTCGACGCCCAGCTCGCGGCGTGCCGGGCGGTGATCGAGCGCAGCTACCCGGAGCTCGGGTTCGCCGCCGCCTGATCGCTCGCTGCGACGGGCATGCCGAGGAGCTCGGCGGCCCCCGCGAGGTCGGGGGTCTCGAAGCCCTCGGTGAAGGATTCGTACACGGGCCGAAGCAACCGCTCGACCTCGGCCCCGTCGCCGCGCTCGCGCATGAGCCGCGCGAGGCTACGCGCGGCGCGGAGCTCCTGCCACCTCGCGCCCTGCCCGCGTGCGATCTCGATGGCGGAGCCGAGCTCCGTCTCCACCGCCGCGACGTCGTCGCGCTGCAGATCGAGCAGCAGCTCGGCGCGCAGGCGGTGGAGCTCCGCGTCCCAGTAGGGCTGCCCGGTCTGCGCCGAGACCGCCAGGCCCCCATCGACGGTCACGAGCGCGTCCTCGGGCTTTCCGGCGGCCCGCTGGGCCTCGGCCAGCAGCGCCACGAGCGCGGGCGCGCCGCCCATGCTGCCCGTGCTCGCCGTGCGCGCTGCCCCCTCCATGAAGTCGGCGATCGCGCTGTCGTCAGCCGTCATCGTGGCGCGCGCGGCGGCGCGGAACATCTGGCCGTTGCCGCGGAAGAGCGAGAAGCCCTGTTCCTCCGCGATCGCCAGGAGCTCGTCCGCAGCGCGCTCTTGGGCCGCCGGATCGCCCCGGCACCACTGGATCACCGACTCGAAGAACAGGGCGTAGACCACGTTGAACGGGTGTCCGAGCTCGCGGGCCAGCCGCGAGGCAACCTCCACGCGGGCGAGAGCGCGCTCGGGGTGGCCGAGCTGCGCGAGGGCGAGCGCGGCGAGGCAGTGGGCGGCGACGCCCTGGTCGGTGCCGTAGCGGAAGGCGACCCACGCGTGCTCCTGCGGCCGGTACACCCTCGCCGCCTCGTCGGCGTGGTCGAGCGACTCCGCGAACCGTCCCTGGTAGAGGGTGGGCACCGCCAGCTGCACTCGCGCGAGGAGACGCAGCGTGTCGTCCTGCTCGCGCCGCGCGATCTCGAGCGCACCGGCCGCAAGCTCCTCGCCTCGAGCCGCCTCGCCGCGGTTGAAGTGGAAGATCGCGAGCCCGATGAGCGCGTAGGCCGCCTGCTTGGCGTCGCCCCCGCGGTCGCAGAGCGCGCGCGCCCGGGCGTACGCGCGCTCGACCTCGGCGTCCGCATAGCCGCGCGCGGCCATCACCGAGGACCCGAGGGCCATCTGGAGGTCGACCTCGAGCCCCTGCCGCTTCTCCTCGTCGGGGATCGAGTCGAGCAGCGCGATCGCCCTCCGCAGATGCTCGATCGACTCCTGGTGCGCCGAGTGACGGGCCGTGTACTCGGCCGCCCGCTTGTAGGCGGCCACGGCCTCTTCGCCGAGCCCGGCCGCCTCGTAGTGGCGGGCCGCGACCTCGGGCGACGCCGGCGCGCCGACCGCTTCCCGGCGCTCGAGCGCCTTGGCGATCCGGGCGTGGAGCGCCGTGCGGTTGCGCCTGAGCACGGAGCGGTAGGCGGCGTCCCGGATCAGCGCGTGCCTGAAGGTGTACGTGGCGTCGGGTGGCTCGCCCTGCTGGAAGAGCAGGCCGTCCTCGACCAGTCGAAGCAGCCCGTGACGGAGGATGTCCGGCTCGAGCTCGGCCACCTCCTCGAGCAGCGCGTAGTCGAACGCCCGCCCGACCACCGCGGCGCGCTGGGCCACCCGCTTGGCCGCGCTGAGGCGGTCGAGCCGCGCCATCAGCGAGTCCTGGAGGGTCATCGGGATGTCCAGTTCGTCGAGCGGCGCCACCAGCTCGAGCCGCCCCCTGCGCTCCACGAGCATCCCCGAGTCGAGCACCATGCGCCCCATCTCCTCTGCGAACAGCGGGATTCCGTCCGCCCCGCCGACCACCCGCTCCACCACCGTCTCGGGAAGCTCCAGGCCACCGCTCAGGTCGTCCAGCACGTCGCGCGTCTCGACCTCGGAGAGCGGGGTCAGGGCCAGCGTGGTCACGTTCGAGCGCCCGGCCCACGACGCGGCCTCGAACTCGGGTCGCGCCGTAGCTACGACCAGGAGGCTGCACTGAGCGCCGAGCGTCATCAGGCGCTCGAAGAGCTCGAGAGAGGAGGGGTCGCACCAGTGCAGGTCCTCCACCAGGAGCACCATGGGCTGCAGGGCGGCGAGCGAGAGCACCCAGCCGGCGAGCAGCTCGATCGTCCGCCGCCGGCGGACGTCGGGGCTCATGGTCGACAGGTCCGAGCCCGGCGGGCCCGGGATTCCCAGGAGGCCGGCGAGCAGCGGGACCACGTCGGGATCGGTCAGGCCGACGCGAGCCAGCCCGCGCTCGAGCTTGGCCAGGCGCTCCTCGTCGTCATCGTCCGGCCTCAGCGCGAGTCCCTGCTCGATCACCTCGACGGCCGGCCGGAACGCGCTGTGCTGCGTGTAGGAGGAGCAGCTGCACTCGAGCCAGCTGTGCGCGGCGTCGCTCATCCGCTCGCGCAGCTCGTAGACGAGGCGAGACTTCCCGACCCCCGGCTCGCCGATGATCAGCACCGTTTGCCCGATGCGCTCGCGGCTCCGCTGCCACCGGTCGAGCAGCAGCCCGAGCTCCGCCTTCCGATCCGCGAGCCGTGTGAGCCTGCCGCGCAGGGCGTCGAGGCGGCTGCGCACGCCGCTCGGCTGCACCGCGCGGTAGACGGGGACCGGCGCGGCGATTCCCTTGAGCTCGAACTCCCCCAGGGCCTCGGTGACGAAGATGCCCGGCACGAGGCCGAGCGTCGCCGCCGTCATCACCACCGTGCCGGGGGCGGCCACGCTCTGTAGCCGGGCGGCTAGGTTCACCGTCTCGCCGAGCGCCATCGTCTCCCGCGGGTCGCCGCCCGCCCCGATCTCCCCGATGACCACCGGGCCCGTGTGGACTCCCACCCGGACCGCGAGCTCGATCTCGGCCGGCAGCTCGGCGTTCAGCGCCTCGACCTCGTGCGCGACGTCGAGCGCCGCGCGCACCGCGCGCTCGGCGTCGTCGTCATGGGCCTCCGGCCACCCGAAGTAGACGAGCATCCCGTCGCCGAGGTAGCGCAGCACCGTGCCGCCGTAGCGTCGAACCGCGCCTCCGGCGCGCTCCTGGTAGCGCCTCAGGACGTCGCTGAACTCCTCGGGGTCGATCCGGGCGGACAGCTCGGTGGAGCCCACTAGATCGGAGAAGACGACGGTGAGCTGACGCAGCTCCCCCTCGGTGGCCACCTCGTCGCGGGCCGGGGGCTCCGCGGGCCCGGGGCGCTCGACCGGCGGGGACGGCTCAAGGGGTCGGAGGGCGGTGCCGCACTGCGGGCAGAAGCGCGCGTCCGGCGGCAGCGCGCTCCGGCATTCCGGGCAGCGCTCGACCAGGGGCTCCCCGCACTCGGCGCAGAACCGGGCGTCAGCTGGCGCCTGCCGACCGCAGGCGGGGCACGCTTTGCCCATGAGCCGATAGTAGGCGAGGTCCGGCGTCGGGGGGCGATCCTCCCCGGACCGCCCCTGGCCTTGCGTACGGGGTAGAGTCCCGCAGCCGCCCGTGTCGCTTGCCAGCCGCAGAATCAACCTCGCCGGGGTCCTCATCCCGCCGCTCGCCATCGCCGCGGTCATCGCCCTGCTCTGGGACCGGGTGGTCGGCGGCCCCGACCTGGCGATCCTCGCAGTGCTCTACCTGCTCACGGGCCTGGGGATCACCGTCGGCTTTCACCGGCTCCTGACCCACCGCGCATTCGAGACCTACCGGCCGATCCGCTACACGTTCGCGGTGCTGGGCTCCCTGGCGATGGAGGGGCCGGTGATCACGTGGGTCGCTGACCACCGCAAGCACCACGCGCACGCCGACCGGGACGGCGACCCGCACTCCCCGCACGCCGGGCACGGACCCGGGCTCCGCGGCGCCGTGGCCGGCCTCTACCACGCCCACGTCGGCTGGCTGTTCCGCGCGCGCGAGCGGACCGACCGCTCCCGCTACGCGCGGGACCTCGTCGAGGACCGCGGGATGGTGCTGATCAACCGGGCGTACGTCCCGATCGCCCTGCTGAGCCTGGCGGGTCCGGCGGCGGTCGGCTTCGCGCTCACCGGCTCGGCCAAGGGGGCGCTCACCGGGTTCGTCTGGGGCGGTCTCGTACGGATGTTCCTCATCCACCACATGAGCTTCAGCATCAACTCGATCTGCCATTTCTTCGGCCGCCGGCGGTTCCCGACCTCCGACGAGTCGACCAACGTCTTCTGGCTCGCCCCGCTGTCGTTCGGCGAGTCATGGCACAACAACCACCACGCCTTCCCGCGCTCCGCCTCGCACGGGCTGCGCTGGTGGGAGCTCGACGTCGGGAGCTTGGTGATTCGCGGGCTGAGGAGGCTCGGCCTGGCCTGGAACGTGGTGCTGATCAACCCGGAGCGGCAGCGGGCCCGAGCGTTCGGTCGAGCCCCCCGCGCTCGCGTGCCCGTCGAAGCACCTCGTCGAGCATCGGCCCGGTGAGCTTGCCGGTGAACGTGTTCTGCTGGCTCGGGTGGTAGGTCCCGAGCAGCACCCGGCCGTCCGGGAGCTCGTGCTCGGCCCCGTGAGCGAAGCGCGGCTTGGGCCGCACCGGGCCCACCAGCCGTAGGGCCGCGTCCCACGCGTACGCGCCGAGGCAGACGATCGCCCGCACGCCGGGCAGCAGCTCGAGCTCGCGCGCCGCGTAGGGCAGGCAGTTGTCGCGCTCCTCGGGCAGCGGGCGGTTCGCCGGTGGGGCGCAGCGCACGGCGGCCGCGATGAACGCGCCCTCGAGCCGCAGGCCGTCGTCCCGGCGGCGGGAGGTCGGCTGGTTCGCGAAGCCGGTCCGGTGCAGCGCGGCGAACACGAAGTCGCCGGAGCGGTCGCCGGTGAACACCCGCCCGGTGCGGTTTCCGCCATGGGCGGCCGGGGCCAGCCCGAGCACGTACACCCGGGCGCGCGGGTCGCCGAAGCCCGGCACCGGTCGGCCCCAGTAGTCCCAGTCGGCGAACGCGGCCCGCCGCTCGCGGGCCACCCGCTCGCGCCACTCGACGAGCCGCGGGCAGCGCCGGCAGCCGACCACCCCGCGCTCGAGCCGCTCGAGCTCCTGGGCGGCCCCGCTCAGGGCTTCAACCGGCGGCCGCTCGAGAACAGGTACTGCGCCCAGAGGTAGGCCGGCACGGCGAGCGCGGCGGTGACCGCGAGCGACAGCCAGATGCTCACGTCGCTGTGGCCGAGGAACCCGTAGCGGACGCCGTTCACGAGATAGAACAGCGGGTTGACGTGGGTGAGCGCGTGCCAGGGCTCGGGAAGGATCGCCACCGAGTAGAAGGTGCCGCCCACGAACGCGAGCGGCAGGATCACGATGTTTGTGAAGAACGCCGTGTGGTCCCAGGTCTCGGCGTAGATCCCGACCACCACGCCGAGCGCGCTGAACAGCACCAGCCCGAGCACGACCATGGCGATCAGCGCGACCGGCCGGTGGACGGGCACGCCGGTGAGCGGCAGGGCGAGCACGAGCAGCGCGCCCCCGATGGCGAGCGCCCGGAACACCCCGCCGACCGTGAACCCGAGCGTCATCTGCCAGGGGCGCATAGGCGCCGAGAGCACGTCGTGGATGTAGCGGTCGAAGCGGGCCTGGAAGATCGAGGCCGAGTTGTTCGCGTAGGCGGCTTGGACCATCGCCATGGTGATCAGCCCGGGGACGATGAACTCCCGGTAGTCGACGTGCCCCACCTGCCTGATCCGGTGCCCGAGCGACAGCCCGAACACGAGGATGAACAGGATCGAGGACACGACGGGCGCGAGCACGGTCTGCGTCCACACCTTCGAGACCCGGAGCATCTCGCGCCGGGACAGCCAGATGAGCCCGGCGACGCCGGTCACCGCTCCGAGCCGGCTCGAGGCCGGTCGGTCACCGCGCTGCCCATCGCCTTGACGTAGACGTCGGCCAGGTTCGCGGCGGCGAACTGGGCGCGCAGGCCGTCGGCGCTATCCCGGGCGATCAGGCGCCCGGCGCGGATCAGCGCGATCTCCTCGCAGAGCTCCTCGGCCTCCTCGAGGTAGTGGGTGGTCAGCAGGATCGTCGTGCCCTCGGCGTGCAGGCGGCGGATGTAGCGCCAGAGCTCGAGCCGGAGCTCGAAGTCCACGCTCGCCGTGGGCTCGTCGAGGATCACGAGGCGGGGGCGGTGCATCAGCGCGCGGGCGAGGAGCAGCCGTCGACGCTGGCCGCCGGAGAGCATCGGCGCCCGCACGTCGCGCTTGGCGCGCAGGTCGAAGACGTCGATCATCTCGGCCGCGCGCTCCTCGGCCTCGCGGCGGGGCATCCCGAAATAGCCGCCGTGGTAGAGCAGGGTCTCTCGGACCGTGAGGAAGCGGTCGAGGTTGATGTCCTGCTCGGCCAGCCCAACCCACGAGCGGGCGCGTAGGGAGTCGGCGCGCTCGCCGAAGACCCGCACCTCGCCCGCGGTGACCCTGATCAGGTTGCAGATGACGCTGATCAGCGTCGTCTTGCCGGCGCCGTTCGGGCCGAGCAGGCCGAAGAACGCCCCGGCGGGGATCGTGAGGTCGAAGTCCTCGAGCGCGAGCGTTCCGTCGTCGTAGCGCTTGGTCAGGCCGCGGAGCTCGAGGGCGGGAGCATCGTCGCGGAACATCCGCACCGAGGCTAGCGACCCCGCTCCACCCTCCTACGATGAAAGCGCCCGGCCGTAGTGGCGCTCGTAGTACTCGCGGTACGCGCCGCTTCGGATCGGGCCCCACCACCACTCGTTCTCCCGGTACCAGTCGACGGTGCGCTCGATGCCCTCGGCGAACCCGACCCGCGGCTCCCAGCCGAGCTCAGCGCGGATCTTCTCGGAGGCCAGCGAGTACCGGCGATCGTGTCCGGGGCGATCGCGCACGTGCTCGATCAGCGACTCGTCTCGACCGGCGAGCGCCAGGATGCGCCGCACGACCTCGAGGTTCTTGATCTCGTCCGGACCTCCGGCGTTGTAGGCCTGGCCCGGCCGACCTCGGAGGAGCACCGCGTCGATCGCCCGGCAGAAGTCATCGACGTAGAGCCAGTTGCGCACCTGGCGTCCGTCGCCGTAGACCGGGACCCGGTCGCCGTGCAGCGTGTTGAGAATGCTCAGCGGGATGAGCTTCTCCGGGTACTGCCGCGGGCCGTAGCTGTTCGAGCCACGGCAGATCACCGCCTCGACGCGGTGGGTGTGCGCGTGTGCCGACACCAGCAGGTCGCCGGCCGCCTTCGTGGCCGAGTACGGCGACGAGGGGTCTAGCGGAGAGGACTCGGTGAACGAGCCCGAAGCGATCGAGCCGTAGACCTCGTCGGTCGAGACCTGGACGTAGCGGGCGACCCCGAGCTCGCGCACTGCGTCGAGCAGCACGCCGGTGCCGATGACGTGGGTGCGGACGAACGCCTCCTGGTCGGCGATCGAGCGGTCGACGTGCGACTCGGCGGCGAAGTTCACCACCGCGTCGCACCCCTCCATCACCGCTCGAGCCACCTTCGGGTCCTCGATCGCCCCGACCACGAGCTCGACTCCGGTGCCCTCCAGGTTCTCCTTGCGCCCGGCGTAGGTGAGCTTGTCGAGGACGACCACCTCGTCTTCGGGCCGCTCCCGGCGCACGAGCCGGACGTAGCTCGAGCCGATGAACCCGCACGCCCCGGTGACCAGGAGCCTCATCGCCGCGTCCCCCCAACCGCCGGCTCGCGCTCGGCGAGGTAGGCGGCGACCCCGTCGCGCCAGTGGGGCAGGCGGATGCCGTCGGCCCGCTCGCTGCGTAGCACCGAGTAGGCGGGCCGGGTCGCGGGCCGTGGCATCTCAGCGGTGGAGCACGGGGAGAGGTCGCACTCGAGGCCGGCGGCGGCGAACACATGGCCGGCCAGCTCGAACCAGGAGCACGCGCCGTCCGCGGTCGCGTGGTGGACGCCGTAGCCGCCCTCCCCGGCCAGCCGGAGGAGGCCAGCCGCCAGGTGGCCGCAGAAGGTGGGAGAGCCGACCTGGTCGTCGATGACCCGAACGCTTCGCCCCTGGGCGGCGAGCCCGAGCATGGTCTCGACGAAGTTACGGCCGCCGACCCCGAACAGCCAGGAGGTGCGGACCACGAAATGACGCGGGTTGGCCTCGGCGGTGGCGCGCTCGCCGGCGAGCTTGGAGCGGCCGTAGCTCGAGAGGGGGGCGGGGTCGTCCGACTCCACGTACGGCTCGCGCTCGGCGAGGTAGGCGGCGACCCCGTCGCGCCAGTGGGGCAGGCGGATGGCGTCGGCCCGCTCGCTGCGTAGCACCGAGTAGGCGGGCCGGGCCGCGGGCCGTGGCATCTCGGCGGTGGAGCGCGGGGAGAGGTCGCACTCGAGGCCGGCGGCGGCGAACACATGGCCGGCCAGCTCGAACCAGGAGCACGCGCCGTCCGCGGTCGCGTGGTGGACGCCGTAGCCGCCCTCCCCGGCCAGCCGGAGGAGG
>DASQXU010000087.1:0-2637 GCA_035639555.1 Thermoleophilaceae bacterium | reverse complement strand
CCGGGCGAGCCAGACGACCCCGACCTCGACGAACAGCTCCGGGTCGAGCTCCCGCCACAGCTGGCGGGCACGCCACGCCGATCCCGCGTGCCACCGGTCCGTGCCGTGCGAGCAGCGGAGAAGCCGCGACTCCCCGCCCGACGACGCGCGCGGGTCCCCGGGCTCGAACTGGTCCACGAGCGTGACCCGCCAGCCCGAGCGCGCAAGCAGGTCGGCCAGCGACGCGCCGAACACGCCCGCGCCCACGACGATCGCGCTCGGGACCGACATGCCGTGCCGAGCGTTCAGCCGCCGCGCACCCAGGAGCGGACGATGTCGTGCATCGAGAGCATCCCGATCGGCCGCCGCCCGTCCACGACCACCAGGTGACGGAAGCGGCCGCGGATCATGGTCGCAGCCGCCCGCCCGAGCGGCCAGCCCGGGGCCGCGAAGACGATGCTCTTGGTCTCGTGCTCGCCCACGGGCTCGCTCTCCGGCTGCTTGCCGTCCGCGATCGCCTGGAGGAGGTCGCGCTCGGTGACGATGCCGGGCCACGGCCGCCGGGGGTCGACGACCACCGCCGAGCCCGCCTTCCGCTCGGCCATCTGCCTTGCGGCCTCTTGCATCGTCTCGTCCGGGTGGATCGTCAGCACGTCCGGGCTCATGGCGTCGCGAACCGCGATCTCGGGCCTGGGAGGCACCTAGCGGGCCCGCCAGGCCGCCGCGAACGCGTCGTCCGGGTTCAGGTGGGCCTCCACGCTGACCGGCTTGCCGTCCCGCAGTCGCCAGAGGTGGCCGAAGGGCGCGGTCAGCGGCATCTTGCTCAGCCGGCCGCGGGCGCAGATCTGGCCGGTGACCAGGACCTCGTCCGGGGCTGGCTCGGACAGCCTCGACGGCTCGTAGCGGAACTCCGAGAAGTCGTTCTCGAGGCCGAGGACGAAGTCGGCGAAGTCTTCGAGACCGTGGAGGGTGCGGTCATCCACCTCGGGCGCCATCTGCGACTCGATGTCGGGGGAGACGAGCTCCGCCGAGACGGCGAGCCCGTGTTCGCGCTCGGCCGCGTTCGCCCAGTTATAGCCGTAGAGGCGGCGGACCAGCTCGCTGTTGCTCTGGGACATGGCGCTGTCGCCGCTACGTGCGCCCCGCTGCCGGGCCAAGTAGCGTTCGGCCCCGAGTGGCCGTCGACCGACCCTACGACATCGTCCTGTTCGGCGCCACCGGGTTCACCGGCGGGCTGACCGCCGAGTACCTCGCCGGCAACGCGCCGGCCGAAACCCGCTGGGCCATCGCCGGACGCAACCAGCGGAAGCTGGAGGATCTGCGCGCCAGGCTCGGAAAGCCCGACTTGGCGCTGCTCGAGGCCGACACGGGCGACCCGGCCTCGGTCCGCGAGGTGGCCGAGGCCGCTCGGGTGGTCGCCACCACGGTCGGCCCGTTCGTGGAGTACGGGGAGCCGCTCGTGGCCGCCTGCGCCGAGGCGGGGACCGACTACGTCGACATCACCGGGGAACCCGAGTTCGTCGATCGGACGTACGTCCGCCACCACGCGCGGGCGGTGGAGAGCGGGGCCCGGCTCGTGCACGCCTGCGGCTTCGACTCGACCCCCCACGACCTCGGGGCCTATGTCACGGTGAAGCAGCTGCCCGAGGGCGTGCCGATCCGCCTCGAGGGCTTCGTCCGCGCCGGCGGCCGGCCCTCGGGCGGCACCTTCCAGACCACGGTCACCGCCTTCTCGCGCGTCCCTGAGATCACCCGGGCGAGCCGCGAGCGCCGGCGGATCGAGCCGCGCCCCGAGGGCCGGCGGGTGCGGGGAATCAGGGGCATCCCGCGGCACGAGCCGGCGGTGGACGCCTGGGTGCTCCCGGTACCGACCATCGACCCGCAGATCATCCTGCGCTCGGCCCGCGCGCTCGAGCGCTACGGGCCCGACTTCTCCTACGGCCACTACTTCGCGGTCCGGCGCCTGCCGGTGGCCGCCGGCATGGTCGCCGGCATGGCCGGGATGTTCGCGCTCGCCCAGCTTCCGCCCACCCGCGAGTGGCTGCTCGGCCGCCTGAAGTCGGGGAAGGGGCCGACCCGCGAGCAGCGCGAGAAGAGCTGGTTCAAGGTGCGCTTCGTGGGCCGGGCCGACGGCACGCGGGCGGTGACCGAGGTCGCGGGCGGTGACCCCGGCTACGGCGAGACCTCGAAGATGCTGGCGGAGTCCGCCCTCTGCCTGGCTCACGACGAGCTGCCGTCGACGGCGGGCCAGGTCACCACCGCGATCGCCATGGGGGACGCGCTGACCGGGCGGCTGGAGCGGGCGGGGATCCGGTTCGAAGTGCTCGAGTCCGGCTAGGGGCACGGCCCCGACGGGCATACCTGCGCGTACTGGCTCGCGATGCCCGCGATTACCCGATCCGGGGAGCGCTGGTCGCGTTTTCCGTGGATATTCCGGATAACGCGACCAGCGTCGAGGGCCCGCGAGGCTGTGGTCAAGAATTGCGTGCGGCGCGTTAAGCCGCTGCGCGCCGAGCCTGGACGCCCACGCGCCGGCGTGATGTCCCACTGGTACCGTCCCGAGGGCGGCCGAATGAACGACGACACTCCGCCTCGAAGTAGCAACAGACATTCGGTGCCCCGGAGAGCTAGCGAGGCGGAATGACGGCTCTGCTGCTC
>DASQXU010000086.1:0-11730 GCA_035639555.1 Thermoleophilaceae bacterium | reverse complement strand
TCCGGCTGCGGATGACCGGCACCCTGCGGTACGCCAAGCCGGTGACCGCGGCCGCCTGCCTCGTCCTGTTCGCCGCCGCTTCCGGCCTCCCGGCGTGGGCGACCGCGGGCCTGCTCACCGGGATTCTCGCAGGGCTTGTCGCGTTCGAGGCGATCAGCGAGCGGGCGCCCCGGTGACCGAGACGAGCGTGTTGCGCTCGCTGCCGCCCTTCACTGTCCGCTCGCTGACCGTGCCGACGCCGCGTACGTACACCTTGTGGTCGAGGACGCCGGGCTCGAGCGGCGTCCACTCCTCGGTGAGCAGGGCGCGCCCGGAGCTCGCGGCCGGCGTGCGCACGCTGGCCGAGAGGCTGACGACGCGGAAGTGGTCCTCGGCGTGTCCCTTGTAGTACTCCTGGCGAGCGCTCTGACCGATGCGGGGATGCGCGGGCACGAGGATGCCCGCCCGGGCCCCGTTCACCCCGGCCTTCCAGGAGCCCTCGGTGGTCTTCACCTTGCCGTTCGGGGCGAGCTCGGCGGTGTCCTCGCCGAAGTACCAGACGTTGCCCGCCCGGTCCTGCGCGTACCAGTCCGTCGTCCGCTCGGCAAGCCGCCCGCGCTTGTACAGGCGATCGGAGATCGCGGTACAGCGCACGCCCTGGATGACCTTGGTGGCCCGCGTCACCTTGAACACGTCGCGCGAGGGTTGTCCGTCCTTGCTTCCGCGATAGACGTAGGTGGTCCCGGGCCTCAGCGGAAACCACGGGTTGTCGACCCGGGTGACGAAGCGGGCGGGCTCTGGCGCGCTCGCACCGGCGTCGCCGGTCGGCTTCGACGAGCCCCCCGAACTGCAGCCGACCGCTCCCAGCGCGCCCGCGATCCCGATCAGCGCTAGTGCCTTCCTCATCTCGAACCTCCTGGTAGCCGAGCACGCGACCGTAGGGCGGCCCCATGAACCGTCGGTGACCGGCGGGTTCATCTCCGGTTCACGCCCGGCGCGCCAAACTGGTGCCATGCGCGTGCTCGTGGTCGAGGACGAGCCGCGGATGGCGAGCGTCATCCGTCGCTCCCTCGCGAAGGAGGGCCTGGCGACCGACGTGGCGGCGAGCGGGGACGAGGCGCTCTTGATGGCGGCCGGCGTCGAGTACGACGCCATCGTCCTGGACGTGATGCTGCCCGGCCGGGACGGGTTCGAGACCTGCCGGCTCATGCGCGAGCGCGGGATCTGGTCGCCCGTGCTGATGCTCACCGCCCGCGACGCGGTGGCCGACCGGGTGGCCGGGCTCGACAGCGGCGCGGACGACTATCTGGTCAAGCCGTTCGCGCTGGTCGAGCTGCACGCCCGCCTTCGCTCGCTGGCCCGCCGGGGCCGCCCCGAGCGCCCCGCCGTGCTGGCCGTCGGGGACCTTCGCCTCGACCCGGCCCGGCGCGAGGTGCGGCGCGGGGAAGAGGAGATCGACCTCTCGGCCAAGGAGTTCTCGCTGCTCGAGGCGCTGATGCGCCGACCCGGCGAGGTGGTCTCGCGGGTCGATCTGATCGAGCACGTCTGGGACATCGCATACGAGTGGCGCTCGAACGTCGTCGACGTGTACATCCGCCGCCTGCGCGACAAGGTCGACCGCCCCTTCGGCCGGCGCTCGCTCGAAACGGTGCGCGGCGCCGGCTACCGGCTGCGGGACGGGCGATGAGCCGAATCCCGATCCGGCTGCGTGTGGCGGCTGCGTTCGCGGTGGCGATGGCAATCGTGCTCGCCGCGACCGGGCTCTACCTGTACGCCCGCCTCGGGAACGACCTGGCGCACGCGCTGGACCAGGACCTGCGGCTCCGCGCCCAGGACCTCTCGGCGGTGGTTCGGAGCGATCCGAGCTCACTATCGGCCGAGTCGTCGGGGCGGTTGGTCGAGCGGGGGGAGAGCTTCGCCCAGGTCCTCGACGCGAACGGACGGGAGCTCGACTCCAGCCCCACCCTGGGCCACGTGCCGCTGTTGAGCGTCGGCGAGACCCGCGCGGCGCGCCACAGGCCGCTGTTCGTGAACCGGCCAGCCGTTCCGGGGCTCGACGAGCCCGCCCGCCTGCTCGCCACGCCGGTGACCGGAGGCGCCCGGCGGCTGGTCCTCGTAGTCGGGGCCACCCGCGAGAACCGTGCCGAGGCGCTTCAGAGCCTTCGCACCGAGCTGTTCATCGCCGGCCCGATCGCCCTCGTGATCGCCACCGGGCTCGGCTACCTGCTCGCTGGGACCGGGCTTCGTGCGGTCGAGGCCATGCGCCGCCGAGCCGCGGCGATCTCGGCCGACCGCCGGGGCGAGCGCCTACCGGTCCCGCGCAGCGGCGACGAGCTCGAGCGCCTCGGCACGACGCTCAACGAGATGCTCGCGCGGCTCGAGGGCGCGCTCGAGCGCGAGCGCGCGTTCGTCACCGAGGCCGGGCACGAGCTACGCACGCCGCTTGCGCTGCTCCGCGCCGAGCTCGACTTCGCCCTCCAGCACGCCGAGGGTGAACACGAGCTGCGCGACGCGGTCCGCGGCGCGAGCGAGGAGACCGATCGGCTCGTCCAGCTCGCCGCCGACCTCCTTCTCATCGCCAGCTCCAACGAGGGCGAGCTGCCGTTGCGGCGGGACCCGGTCGCCGCCCGCGACCTGCTCGAGAGTGTCCGCAACCGCTTCGCCTGGCGCGCCGAGCAGGCCGGGCGCCCCCTCGAGGCGGAGGCGCCTCCCGCGCTCGTCCTCGTCGCGGACGCGCTTCGGCTGGAGCAGGCCCTCGGCAACCTGGTCGAGAACGCGCTCCGCCACGGCCAGGGGGCCATCCGGCTGGAGGCGAGGCCGTCCGGGAACGGCGTCGAGCTGCACGTCCTCGACCACGGGCCCGGATTCCCGCCCGATTTCCTACCGCGCGCGTTCGAGCGCTTCAGCCGGGCCGAGGAGAGTCGGACGGGCGCGGGCGCCGGCCTCGGCCTGGCCATCGTCGACGTGGTGGCCCGCGCTCACGGCGGGACGGCCGCCGCGGCGAACGGGACCGACACCGGCGCCGACGTCTGGATCGCGCTGCCGGCGGCCGCGGTCCGCCGAAGCGCCACGAGCGGCCAGCCAGACCCTTCCGTCCAGGAGGTCCTCTGAGGCCGGTCGGGAGAGCGCCCCCGGGAGGACTCGAACCTCCGGCCCGCTGCTTAGAAGGCAGCTGCTCTATCCGGCTGAGCTACGGGGGCCCGCTTGGAGCATAGGTGCCTTGCAGTGCTCAGTGCCCAGTGCTCAGCCGTCAGCGTCTCTGAGCACTGATCACCGAGCACTGAGCACTGGCAGTACCCGCGGCGGCGCTATGTAGGCTCTCCCGGATGCCTACCTCGCTCGTCACAGGCGGCGCCGGCTTCCTCGGCTCGCACCTCTGCGACTACCTGCTCGCCCGGGGGCATCGGGTGATCTGCGTCGACAACCTCGACACCGGCTCGCTCGACAACATCAAGCACCTGGGCGACGGCGACGAGTTCCGCTTCGCGATGGTCGACATCACCTCGCACTACGAGATCGACGAGCCGGTCGACTTCCTCTACCACATGGCCTCGCCGGCGAGCCCGATCGACTACGCGCGGCTCCCGCTGCACACGCTCAAGGTGGGCGCCTACGGCACCCACAACTCCCTCGGCCTCGCGAAGCTGAAGCGGGCGCGCTTCCTGCTCGCCTCGACCTCGGAGGTCTACGGCGACCCCCTCGTTCATCCCCAGCCCGAGACCTACTGGGGGAACGTCAACCCGATCGGCCCTCGCGGCGTCTACGACGAGGCCAAGCGCTACGCCGAGGCCCTGACCATGGCCTACCTGCGGCAGCAGGGAGTCGACACCTGTATCGCGAGGATTTTTAATTCGTTTGGCGCCCGGATGCGGCCGAACGACGGTCGGGCGATCCCGACCTTCCTGCGGCAGGCTCTCACCGACAAGCCGGTCACCGTGTTCGGCGACGGCTCCCAGACCCGGAGCTTCTGTTACGTCGATGACATGATCCGCGGCGTCGTGACGCTCGCGGAGTCCGACGTGCACGAGCCGGTCAACCTGGGAAATCCGGACGAGATGTCACTGATCGATATGGCGAAGCTCGTGGTCGAGCTCACGGAATCGCGCTCGGAGATCGTGTTCGAGGCTCTGCCAGTCGACGATCCGCAGGTCCGTCAGCCGGACGTGACCCGCGCGCGCGACCTGCTCGGCTGGGAGCCCGAGATCGACATCCGCGACGGGCTGAGGCGCACGATCGGCCACTACACGAGGGTGCTCGGCGCAGCGGCGAGCTGAGGATGAGCTCGGCAGAGGCAAAGAACCTCGAGGTGATCTCGAAGGCGATCGACCACCACAACGCCACGTGCGAGTTTCCGGCGGTCGCTGTCGAGATGAACCCGTTCGAGGTGGAGCGCCTCGGCTGGGACTCGATCCGCGGGCTGCCGATCCGGCCCAATCCCTCGATGGGAACGGGTTCGTTCCGGATCGTCTGCGCGCGGGACGAAGGGGAGCTGCCGGGCGAGACCGTCGAAGCGGTGGCGGACCAGACGGTTGAGGTTCCGGCCGCCCCAAGCGGCCAAATCGCCCCCAGCCGCGGCCCGATCGGTTAGCCTCAGCAAATCCGCCCGGGACTCGCGGTCTGCCAGTCTGCGGCAGCGACCGGTGCTGTAATGGCCCATTCCCCGCAAACCCAGTCGGTGTCGGACTCGAGCTCGGCCGCGCGGGGGCCGGGGGCCTTCCGCTTTCGGATCGGCTTCGATCACCGGGACCGCGCGCGTCTACACGAGCTCTGGGATGGCGTCCTGGACTCCGAGCGCTGGACCGAGGGGCCGCTCCTCGAGCGGTTCGAACGGCTGTGGGCCGCCTGGAACGGACTTCCGGCCGTGGCGTTCTCGGGCTGGTCGGGCGGGGCGCTCGCTGCCCTTGACTTCGCCGGCGTACGGGGTCAGACGGTGCTCTGCCCGTCCAACACGTTCATGGCCACCCCGCTGTCGGTGCTTGCGGCGGGCGGACGGGTCGAGTTCGTGGACTGCAACCGCGAGGACCTCTGCATGTCGTTTGCCGACTTCGAGGCCAAGGGCGAGCGCCACCGACCGCGGGCCGCCTGGCTCGTGCACGTGGGGGGCCACCTGGCGTTCGACACCGAGCGGATCGCCGCATACTGTCGCGGCGCCGGCATCTTCCTGATCGAGGACTGCGCCCACGCGCACGGCGCCCGCTTCGGTGATCGCAAGCCCGGCACGTTCGGCGACGCGGGCGTGTACTCCATGTACGCGACCAAGACGATCTCCACGGGCGAGGGTGGGATGCTCGTGAGCCGCCATCCCGAGCTGCTCGAGTATGCCCGCGCCTACCGCAACTACGGCAAGCCGGACCACTCGGTGCCGGGCCTGGGGTTGCGCATGAGCGAGTTCACCGCGGCGATCGGAATCGTCGAGGCCGAGCGCCTCGACGAGATCGTTGCCTGGAAGAACGCTTACGCCCGGGAGCACCTCGATCCGCTCCATCCGAATCGCCTCGAGCTGCCCGACGGGATGGTCTCCGGGCTCTACAAGTACGTGGTGTTCGAGCCGGTCGAGCGTTCGGCCGGCAAGGTCTACGACCAGCCGTGTCACCGCCTGATGGGGCACCCGGTGGAGCTTCCGAACTCGGACTGGGTCGCCGCGAACCACTGGTGCGTCCCGATCCACTACGCGGGCGACCGCGGGGAGCCGCAGGCGTGAGGGTGCTGGTCACCGGCGGGGCCGGTTTCATCGGCTCGCACGTCGTGGACAAGCTTCTGGCCGCGGGACACGAGCCTCGGATCTTCGATCTGCGCCCCTCCTCCTACCACAACGGGACCGAGGTCGAGACGGTGGTCGGCTCGCTCGAGGACCCGACCGCCCTCGCCCGGGCCATGGCCGGGTGCGACGCGGTGATCCACCTCGCGGCGGTCGCGGACGTGGGGCAGGTCGACGTGGACCCGGCGGGGGCGGAGCGAATCAACGTGCGCGGCACTTGGCACGTGCTCGACTGCGCCCGCGGCGCCGGGGTGCGACGCGTGGTCTACGGCAGCACCGTGTGGGTGTACGGCGACTGCCCCCGGGATGAGGTGGACGAGGACACCCCGCTCGCCTCTCCAAGCCATCTCTACACCGCCACCAAGCTGGCCGGGGAGCTCTACTGCCGCTCGTGCGCCGAGCGAAACGCGATCGAGTACACGATCCTGCGCTTCGGGATCCCCTACGGCCCGCGCGCCAGGGAGGCGGCGGTCGTGCCGCGGATGGTGGCCCGGGCGCTTGCCGGCGAGCCCCTCGAGGTCGCGGGTACGGGCGAGCAGACGCGGCCGTTTGTCTACGTCGAGGACCTCGCCGAGGGGATCGTGCGCGCTCTCGCCCCGCAGGCGGCAAACCGCGTCTACAACCTGGCGAGCCAGCCGAGCACCCCGATCCTGGCCCTGGTCGAGGCCGTGCGTGACCTGGTCGGCGGCGCCGAGATCGTGCATCGCGAAGGCCGGCCGGGCGACTTCGCGGGCAAGAGGATTTGCTGCCGGCGGGCCGAGGAGGAGCTCGGGTGGCGAGCGGTGACCCCGCTCGAGGAGGGGATCCGGCGTTACCTCGCCTGGCGAACGGGCGCCCTCGAGTCGAGCGCCGACGCGCCGGGGCGGCGCGTCCTGATCCTCACTGCCGACATCGGGGAGGGGCACGACCTCCCCGCCCGGGTGATCGCGGCGCGGACCAGGGCGGAGAACCCGGGCGCCCAGGTCAAGGTCCTCGACGGGCTAGAGGTGCTCGGACGCTTCTCGCGCTTTGTTGTCCGGGACGGCTCCGACCTCTTCTTCCGGGTGGCCCCCTGGGCGTTCGAGCTGCCCTACGCGCTCCTGTCCCGGATCCCCCCAACCCGTCGCCTGCTCCAGAAGGCGTTCGCGCTCATCGGTGCCCGCCGCCTGCTGCGGGCCATCCGCCGACACGATTCCGATGTCGTCGTATCCACCTATCCAGGGGTGACCGCGCTGCTCGGCGAGCTCCGGTTGAGCGGTCGGCTCCAGGTGCCGGCCGTGTCGGCGATCACCGACCTCGCCGGACTTCAGTGGTGGGCCCATCCCGGGATCGACGTGCACACGGTGATCCACGAGGAGTCGATCGAGGAGGTCGAGCGCATAGCCGGCCCGGGGAGCGCCGTCTGGGCCCAACCGCCGACCTCCCCGGATTTTCTGGGGCCTCGCCCGCGCGAGGCCGCCCGCCGCTCTCTCGACCTGCCGACCGATGAGCCGGTGATCCTCATCTCGGGGGGCGGCTGGGCGATCGGCGACCTCGAGGGAGCGACCCGCGAGGCCCTCAAGGTCGAGGGCGCCACCGTCGTCTGCCTCTGCGGCCGCAGCGAGCGGGTGCGGCGCCGGCTCGCGCGCCGGCTCGGCGCGGAGAGGCGGGTCCGGGTGCTCGGGTTCACCGACCGGATGAGCGACCTGCTGGCCGCCGCGGACGTGCTCATCCACTCGACCGCCGGCCAGACCGTCCTCGAGGCTCAGATCCGCGGCTGCCGGGTGATCTCGTACGGCTTCGGCGTCGGGCACGTGAGGCTGAACAACCGGGCGTACAACCGTTTCGGGCTGGCCGAGGTCGTCCGCTCCCGGCGTGGGCTGCTTCCCGCCCTGCGCCGTGCCCTAGCCGAGCCGCGGGTCCCCGACCCGGCGTTCTCCGCCCTTCCCTCGCCGGCCTCGGTGGTGCTCTCGGCTCGGGAGCGCGTCCGTCCCTGGCCGGTGTGGCGCGTGCGCACCGCCCACGCGCTTACGATCGGGGCAGCGAGCCTGGCGGTCGTCACGTGGGGCTTCGCGAGCGACGATCCCTACGGCCTGGCCGCCAGGGCGCTCGGGTGGCACCCGCTCACCGAGGTGGCCACTAGCGACCGTGCGGTCGGCGTGCTGGTCGAGGGCCCGCCCGGCAGCGTTCCGGCCGCCGCACGCGCCCTCGCAGGCAGCGACGCGGAGGCCTCCTTCGCGCTCGGGCCCCAGGCCGATCCCTCGACGCTGCGCCTGCTCGACCGCCTCGGTGATCAGGCGGTGCCCGAGATCACAACGCACGGATTGGTCGGGTGGATCAAGACGCGCTCGGACCTGAAGCATCAGGCCCAGCGCTTGGGGCTTTCCAAGCACTTCATGTTCGCTTCGTCGTCGCGGGGCCTGACGATCGGGAAGTACCTGCTCGCGCACTCGGCGGGGGGAAAGCCGATCGCCGGCGCCGTACAGTGGAGCGGCGGCACGCTCCCCGACCTGCGCCCCGGCGAGGTCGTGGAGGTCCAGCTGAGCCCGTCAACGCGGGCAACCGCCAGGCAGATCGAGTCAGTCGTCGACCAGTCGCGCCGGCAGGGGCTCGGAGTGGTCTCGGTCGGGGACCTCCTCCGGAGAGGCGATTAGGCTCGCCACGGCCGGGGAGCCGGTCAGGGCCGCGGCTCCAGCGGCCACCATCAACAGCGAGCCGACCACCACGCCCCCGCCGAGTGGCGTGGAGCCCCAGCCCTCGCCACCGAGAACTGGCGCCAGGAGGACCGGCACGACGACCTGCACGACGTAGACGACCGGAGCCACGTGGGTGGCCTGGCGCCGCTGAAGGGCGGTCATCTCGCTCATCAGTCCCAGGGCTGCCATTGCGCAGGTGGCGGAGGCCCAGGCCAGGGCGGCGGGCAAGTTGCCGCGAGCGAGCTCGTCCGAGATGAGCTTGCTCGAGACGCCGGTCCAGGCGTACGCGGCGCCGGCCGCGAGCACGACGATCAATCGCGCCCCTCGGTCGCGCCCCGGGGCCAGGTAGGGCGCCAGCGCGGGGATGGCGAGCGTCCCGAGCGCGGCCGCCAACGCGAGCGTCCCCGCGTGCGCACTCGTGTGGCCGGGCGCGGCCCACGCCATTAGCGCCACTCCCGCGCCGATCGCGAGGACCGCCCCGATCTCCCGGCGGCCGACGCGCTCTCCGAGGAGCCTCACCCCGAGCCACAGCAGTAGGAGAAGCCCTAGGGCGAGGGCCGGCTGGACGAGCGTCAGCGGCGCAAGCAGCAATGCGACGACCTGGAGTGGCCACCCGAGCAGCGCCAGTCCGGTGCCTCCAAGCCAGCGGCGGCTTCGCCCGAGCCGCCCGAGCAGCGAGGGACGCAGCGAATGCCTTACCGGAACCAGCCTCGCCTCGAGCGTCTGGACGGCCACGCCGAGGTCGTAGAGGCACGAGGCACCGCACGCGGCCAGCAGTCCAAGGCCCGAGCGGAGCATCCGACGGCCATCATAGGGACGTGATCGCCGGCCTCATCGCCGGAGCGGCACTCGCGGCGAACGCCGCCCCCGCCCCCGCGCCGCTCTGCCCGGCGCTCGCCGAGGCGGTCGGGATCCGCACCCGCCTCGCGGACGGCGGTGCCGTCGCCCTGACGTTCGACGACGGACCGCACCCGCGCGGGACGCCAGCGGTGCTCGAGGCCCTGGCCACCGCCGGCGCGACCGCGACGTTCTTCCTGGCCGGCGAGCAGGTCGAACGGCGACCCGCCGTCGCCGCGGAGATCGTGGCCGCGGGGCACGAGGTCGGCGTGCACTGCTTTCACCATCGAAACGCCTTGCGCCTGGGGCCGGGCCGGCTCCTCGCCGACATCCGCCGCGCCGCCGAGGTGATCAACGCCGCGACGGGGCGGGCGCCACGCCTCCACCGGCCGCCATACGGCATCTACACCGCCACCGGGCTGTGGCTGGCGAGGCGCGAGGGCCTCGATCCTCTCCTGTGGTCGGCCTGGGGACGCGACTGGGCCGCCAATGCGACGCCGGCTTCGATCTGCAGCGTGTCCACCTCCGGGTTGCGGGGCGGGGACGTCCTGCTTCTCCACGACGCCGACTACTACAGCGCCGCGGGCTCTTGGCAGCGCACCGCCGCGGCGCTCCCGCGCATCCTCAACCGCCTCGCGGAGCGCAACCTGCGCTCGGTAGCCGCGCCGAGCCGGGCGCCCGTGGCGCAGCCGACCCGCTGCTAGATTCCTCCGCGCGGCCACCCATCGCGGGCGGCCGATCGTGGTGGGCGTAGCTCAGTTGGTAGAGCTCCTGGTTGTGGTCCAGGCGGTCGGGGGTTCGAGTCCCCTCGCTCACCCCTCAAGAAGCCTCGCAACTCGGCACCTTCTCGCCGAGAAGACCGGATGGCCCCCGAGACGTGAGCTACCAATGAGCTACCAATTTGGTCTCAGGCTGGCCGCGGTACCGCCGAGCCGGGGGCTGGCGTAGGGTCGCCTAGCCGCTCACGAAGCCCGGCCTTTCAGGCCGGTTTTGGGCGTCCCTCGCGGCTCTCCCCCCAGTCCGCCCTCTCTGAGCGACCTCCGTGGCCACCCCCTACGGAACCCATGGGAAGGAATTCGAGCCGCCCATAGGGCCACGTCCCGTCAAGTGGTGTTCGAGCCTAAGCGCGCCATCCTCGCCTGAACTAGTTCAGGCGGCTGCCTCGATAGCCACCACCTCCTCGAGCTCGACGACGGGGTCGGTGAGCGCCCTGACGATCGACTCGGCGCTCATGTAGCGGTGGGCGACCGCCCACTCATCGTGCTGCTCGGCCAGCACCGCTCCGACCAGGCGGGCGATCGCGGGCCGGTTGGGGAAGATGCCGACGACGTCGGTGCGCCGGCGGATCGAGAGAACGGCGATCAGCCACCGCAGTCCTTCCTGCACAGGGCCGAGCGCACACCTTAGGGGTATGATCTTCGGCCTCGACTGCGGGTCTCGACGGCCGAGCGATGGCATCGAAACGGCAGGCGCTGACCGCCAGCTGCGGCAGCCGATTGGCGATGACGCTCCGGGTTGCTCGCGGCGCTGCCATCGCGGCCGCAGCTTGGGCAGCGCTTGCGGTGCTCACGTCGCCGGCGCTTGCCGTCTACGTTCCGAGTCGCGCCGCTGTCCACCGCGCGATGGAGCAAATGGTGGCCGGGGGCGCCCCCGGGGTCACCGCGGTGATCCAAGGCCCGGGCGGCGTGGAGCGTTACTCGGTCGGCTCGGCGAACATCCGCACCGGTAGGCCGATCTCACCCCGCGATTCCGCTCGGGTTGGCAGCGTCACCAAGACGTTCACCGCGACGGTCGTGCTCCGGCTCGCGGCCAAGCGCAAGCTCGGGCTCGGGGACTCGGTCCAGAGGTGGCTGCCCGGCCTGGTGCCGAACGGCGAGCGGATCACCATCCGCGAGCTCCTCAACCACACGAGCGGAATCGCCGACTACTGCAGCGTTCCGCCGGACAGCACGCTCTGTGACCCCCGCGGAAGGGAGATGGGTCGGCGCTGGACACCGCGGCAGCTCGTGGGGATCGGGGCCGGGGCGCCGCCGACCTTCCCTCCCGGTCGGGGCTGGTCGTACAGCAACACGGGCTATGTGCTGCTCGGGATGATCATCGAGC
The DNA here is from genome assembly GCA_035639555.1 of Thermoleophilaceae bacterium. Taxonomy (GTDB): domain Bacteria; phylum Actinomycetota; class Thermoleophilia; order Solirubrobacterales; family Thermoleophilaceae; genus DASQXU01. The sequence continues at coordinate 399 of DASQXU010000086.1, read as the reverse complement.
GGGTCACGGGCCACACGCTCGCCGAGGAGTACAAGCGCCAGATCCTCCGCCCGCTCGGCCTGCGGCACACCAAGTTCCCGATCACCACCGCGATGCCGCGCCCCTACAGCCACGGCTACGACGTGCTGTCAGGCGGGAGCTGGCCCCCGGATGTGACCGCGACCAGCCCCACGATCGCCTGGAGCTCCGGCGCGATCGTCTCGACCCCGGGTGACCTGGAGATCTTCATGCGCGCGCTACTTCGGGGACGCTTGGTGTCGCGATCGCTCCTGCGCGAGATGAAGCGGCCCACTCCCGGGTCGCTCGAAGGGCTCGGGGGCGGCCAAGACGCGGGGACCTACGGGCTCGGCCTGCAGCACTTCAACTGGTCATCAGCCTGCGGGGTGTGGGGCCACACCG
>DASQXU010000085.1:0-2437 GCA_035639555.1 Thermoleophilaceae bacterium | reverse complement strand
GTCGCCGAGCTCGAGCGTGCGGTGCTCCTGTTCTCGGGAGGCAAGGACTCGGCGGTGCTGCTGCGCCTCGCCCGGAAGGCGTTCTGGCCGGCCGGGCTTCCGTTTCCCGTGATGCACGTGGACACCGGGCACAACTTCCCCGAGGTGCTCGAGTTCCGCGACCGCACGGTCGAGCGCCTCGGTGCGCGGCTGATCGTCGCGTCGGTCCAGGACGCGATCGACAGCGGCCGGGTGGTCGAGGACCGAGGGCCCCGCGCGTCGCGCAACCGGCTGCAGTCGGTGACGCTGCTCGACGCGATCGCCGAGCACGGCTTCCGGGCGGCGTTCGGCGGCGCCCGCAGGGACGAGGAGCGCTCGAGGGCGAAGGAGCGCATCTTCTCCTTTCGCGACGACTTCGGCCAGTGGGACCCGAGGCGCCAGCGCCCCGAGGTCTGGAGCCTCTACAACGGACACGTGAGGCCCGGCGAGCACGTGCGCGTGTTCCCGCTCTCGAACTGGACCGAGCTCGACGTCTGGCGGTACGTCCGGAGGGAGCGGATCGAGCTGCCGTCGATCTACTTCGCCCACCGCCGTCCGGTGTTCCGTCGCGACGGCGTCCTCTATGCCGCCTCCCCGTTCGTCCCGCTGCTGCCGGGCGAGGAGGTCTTCGAGGAGTCGGTCCGGTTCCGAACGGTCGGCGACATGGCGTGCACGGGCGCGGTGCGCTCGACCGCCGCGACCCCCGACGAGGTGATCGAGGAGATCGCCGCCACCCGCCTGACCGAGCGCGGCGAGACCCGGGCCGATGACCGCACCTCGGAGGCGGCCATGGAGGACCGAAAGCGGGAGGGCTACTTCTGATGGCCGGCGCGACCACCAACGGCCGGATCGCGGCCGGCCGGCCGCGGGAGCTGCTCCGGTTCGCCACCGCGGGGTCGGTCGACGACGGGAAGTCCACTCTCATCGGCCGCCTGCTCTACGAGACCGGGCAGATCGCGGACGATCAGCTCGAGCAGGTCGTGCGCGCGAGTGAGGCGCGGGGGGACGGCTCCCTCGACCTCGCCCTCCTCACCGACGGCCTGCGCGCCGAGCGGGAGCAGGGCATCACGATCGATGTCGCTTACCGCTACTTCCACACCCCGCGGCGCAAGTTCATCCTCGCCGACACACCCGGGCACGAGCAGTACACGCGCAACATGGTCACCGGGGCCTCGACCGCCGACCTCGCGCTCGTGCTGGTCGACGCGCGCAAGGGCGTGGTCGAGCAGTCGCTCCGGCACGCGTTCATCGCGTCCCTGCTCCGCATCCCCCGCCTCGTGGTCGCGATCAACAAGATGGACCTGGTCGACTGGGACGGCGGGGTGTTCGACCGGGTCTGCGCCGAGTTCTCGGAGTGGGCGGCGCGCCTCGAGCTGGCCGACGTCCGCTTCATCCCGATCTGCGCGCTGTACGGGGACAACGTCGTCGAGCGCTCGGAGCGAATGCCCTGGTACCGGGGGCCGACGCTGCTTCATGAGCTCGAGCACGTCCGTGTGGCCTCCGACCGCAACCTGAGCGATCCCCGCTTCCCGGTGCAGTGGGTGATCCGCCCCGGCGCGGGCGGGTGGCGCGACTACCGCGGCTACGCCGGAAAGGTGGTGAGTGGGGTGTTCCGTCCGGGCGAGGAGGTCGTGGTGCTGCCCGCGGGGACGCCGACGCGGATCGCCGGCATCGACTCGTTCGACGGCCCTCTCGACGAGGCGTACCCGCCGCTCTCCGTGACGTTCCGGCTCGAGGATGACGTCGACGCGTCGCGGGGCGACATGATCTGCCGCGCCCACAACCACCCGATGCCGGCCCGGGCGCTCGAGGCGATGGTGTGCTGGATGTCCGAGCGACCGCTGCGGTCCGGCGCGCGCTGCCGGATCAAGCAGACCACGCGCACGGCGCTGGCGAGGGTGGAGGAGCTCCGCTACCGGCTCGACGTCGAGAGCCTCAACAGCTACCGGCGGGCGGCCGAGCTCGCGCTGAACGACGTCGGCCGGATTCGACTGCGGCTTTCGACTCCGCTGCTGGTGGACGCGTACCGGCGCAACCGCGGCACCGGGAGCTTCATCCTGATCGATGAGCACACGGGTGACACGCTCGGCGCCGGGATGGTCGTGGAGGCGGAGCCGTGAGCGTCGCGCCGCGCAGCCCCGAGGTCAGGTGGCACCGTGGCCGGATCACGCGCCGGCGTCGGTTTGCCGCGCTCGGCCAGCGCGGGGCGACCGTGTGGTTCACTGGGCTGCCGTCGTCGGGCAAGTCGACGATCGCAGGCGCGGTCGAGGAGCAACTCGTCTCGCGGGGCCGCTCGGCCTACCTGCTCGACGGCGACAACCTGCGGCACGGGCTCAACGGCGACCTCGGCTTCTCGGCCGCCGACCGCTCGGAGAACGTGCGGCGCGCCGGCCACGTGGCGCTGCTGCTGGCCGACGCC
>DASQXU010000084.1:0-4838 GCA_035639555.1 Thermoleophilaceae bacterium | reverse complement strand
CGCCTCGGTCGTCCAGCTCGGCGGCAAGGAGCTCGACCGCCCCGGCTACGACCTGGCCGGCGCGTTCGTCGGCTCGGAGGGGACGCTCGGGATCGCCACCCGCATCACCCTGAGGGTGGTCCCGAAGCCCGAGGAGGTGCGTACGCTCGTCGCCTTCTTCGAGTCGACCGCCGACGCCGGCGAGGCGGTGTCGCAGATCGTCTCGCGTGGGATCGTCCCGGGGGCGATCGAGATGATGGACAACCTCTCTATCCAGGCCGCCGAGAAGCACACCGGCGCCGGCTATCCGCAGGACGCGGGCGCGGCGCTGGTCGTGGAGATCGACGGCTCGGAGGCCGAGTGCCGCGAGCGCTTCGACGAGGTGGTCGCCCTCTGCGAGGAGGCCGGCGCGACCGGCGTGCGGGTCGCCCGCGACGACGCCGAGCGCGACGTGATCTGGAAGGCGCGCAAGGCCGCGTTCGCCGCGATGGGCCGAGTGGCGCCGAACTACTACGTGCAGGACAGCGTGATCCCGCGCACCCGCCTGGCCGACGTCCTGCGGCGGATCGAGGAGCTGGCCGGCGAGTACGAGCTCCGGGTGGCCAACGTGTTCCACGCCGGCGATGGCAACCTGCATCCGCTGGTCTGCTACGACGGCCGCGTCGAGGGCGAGGCCGAGCGCGCGGAGTAGCTCTCCGGGCTGATCGTGAAGGCGTGCGTGGACGCCGGGGGGTCGATCACCGGCGAGCACGGCGTCGGGGTGGACAAGAAGCGCTACATGCCGGAGATGTTCTCCGAGCCCGACCTGGCGGCCTTCCAGAAGCTCCGCTGCGCCTTCGACCCGGAGCAGCTGGCCAATCCGGGCAAGGTCATGCCCACGCCGCGGCTGTGCGGCGAGGTGCCCGGTCCCTACCGGCAGCACCCGCTCGAGGCCGCCGGCGTGGCCGAGCGGTTCTGAGCCATGGGCGCCGGGTCCTCGGTACTAAGCCCTCAGGTTCCGCGCTCGCGCGAGGAGGTCGCGGAGCTCCTCGAATCGGCCTCGCGGGAGGGGCGGCGGGTACGGGTCGTCGGCGGCGGGACGAAGCTCGGCTTCGGCCGGATCGGCGAGCCGCCCGACGTCGAGCTCTCGACCACCGGCCTCGACCGGCTGGTCGAGCACAACGCGGGCGACCTCACCGCGGTGATCGAGGCCGGCGTGCGGCTGCGGGGGGCCCAGGAGGCCTTCGCCGCGGAGGGCCAGGCCCTCTCGCTCGACCCGCCGCTCGGCCCGGACGACGCCGCGACCGTGGGCGGCGTCGTGGCCAGTGGCGACTCCGGCCCGCTGCGCTCGCGCTACGGGGCGGCGCGCGACCTCGTGGTCGGTGTGACCGCGGCCCTGCCCGACGGCACGCTGGTCAGGGCCGGCGGGAAGGTGATCAAGAACGTCGCCGGATACGACCTGGCGAAGCTGTTCGCCGGCTCGCTCGGCACGCTGGGCGCGATCGTCGAGGTCGCCGTCCGCCTCCACCCGCTGCCGCCGGCGACCGCCACGGCGGTCGGCGAGGGCGGTGACGGCGGCGAGGTGGCCGCGGCCGCCTCGGAGATCGCGCACTCGCCGCTCGAGTACCGCTGCCTCGACCTTCGCCTCGAGGACGGCCGCGCCTCGGCCCTCGTCCGCTTCGGCGGCGCGGCGGCGCGCGAGGGCGCCGAGTCGGCGGAGCGGCTGCTTCGCCGGCGCGGCCTGCGGACGGAGGTCGTGGACGAGGACGACCCGCTATGGAACCGCCAGCGCGAGGGCCAGCGCTCGGACGAGGGCGTCGTCGTCCGGACGTCGGCCACCCAGACGGCCCTCCCGAGGGTGCTCGCCGAGGCGATCCGCCTCGGGGCGCCGCTCGTCGGACGCGCCGGGCTCGGCCTCTGCTGGCTGCGGCTCGAGGATCGCTCGCCGCAGGAGGCGGCGGGGGCTGTCGAGCGGCTGCGGGCGGCGCTCGCTCCGGCCGCCTGCGTCGTGGTCTCGGCCCCGCGCGCGGTGCGCGAGCTGGTCGACCCGTTCGGCCCGATCGACGACCCCACCCTCGAGCTCATGAGCCGCGTGAAGCGGCGCTTCGACCCGGCGGGGGTCATGGCTCCCGGGACGTTCGTGGGCGGGATCTGATGGCGGAGGGGCCGATCCGGATCCCAGACCGGGCGTTCGACGACGAACGTGCGCCCGAGCTCGACCTGATCCACGAGTGCGTGCACTGCGGCTTCTGTCTCCCCACCTGCCCCACCTACGTGCTGTGGGGGGAGGAGATGGACTCGCCGCGCGGGCGCATCGTGCTGATGCGGGCCGGGCTCGAGGAGGGGTCGGAGCTCTCGGAGGCCATGGTCGGCCATTTCGACAATTGCCTGGGCTGCATGGCCTGCGTCACCGCCTGCCCGTCCGGGGTCAAGTACGACAAGCTGATCGAGGACACCCGCGGCCAGGTGGAGCGCCGGCACCGGCGCACGGCCGCTGACCGGCTCTTCCGCCGACTCGCCTTCGCGATGTTCCCCCACCCCGGTCGCCTGCGCGCGCTGGCGCCCGCTCTGGCTGCCGCCCGGGCCCTCGGTCTCGACCGCGCCGGCGCCCGGCTTGCGCCGCCGCGCCTCGCCTCGCTGGCCCGGCTGACCCCGCGCACCCCGCTGCGCGCCGCCCTCTCGCGCCTGCCCGAGCGCTTCGAGGCCACGGGCGAGCGGCGCGGCACGGTGGCGCTCCTCCAGGGCTGCGTCCAACGCGTGTTCTTCGGCGACGTGAATGCGGCCACGGCGCGCGTGCTGGCAGCGGAGGGGTTCGAGGTCCACGCGCCGCGGCTGCCGCGCTGCTGCGGGGCGCTCCAGATCCACTCGGGCGAGGACCGCCCGGCGCGGGAGCTCGCCCGGCGGACGATCGCCGCCCTCGAGCGCTACGACCACGTGGTGGTCAACGCCGCTGGGTGCGGGTCGGCGATGAAGGACTACCCGCACCTGCTCCGCGACGACCCGGCCTGGCGGCCGAGGGCGGAGGCCTTCTCGGCCCGGGTGCGCGACGCCCTCGAGCTGCTCGCCGAGGTCGAGCCGCGCGCCGAGCGCCACCCGCTGCCGATGCGCGTCGCCTACCACGACCCGTGCCACCTGGCCCACGCCCAGGGCGTGCGGGCACAGCCCCGCGAGCTGCTGCGGGCGATCCCGGGCCTCGAGCTGGTCGAGCCGGGCGATTGGGAGATCTGCTGCGGCTCGGCCGGCGTCTACAACCTGATCAAGCCCGAGCCGGCGGCCGAGCTCGGGCGGCGCAAGGCCGAGCGGCTGCTGGCCACCGGTGCCGACGCGGTCGCCGCAGCCAACCCCGGCTGCGTGCTCCAGATCGCCGTCCACACCGGCGCGCTCGGGCGTCCGCTGCCGGTGCACCACCCGCTCGAGCTCCTGCACCGCTCGATCGCGAACGGGGCCGCCCGGTGACCACGCGCGCGGGCGAGGTCGAGGTCCGGGCCCCGGTCGAGGGTCGCCTCGGCGAGGTGCTCACCCCGGAGGCGCTCGAGCTCGTGGCGGCGCTCCACCGCGAGTTCGACGGCACCCGGCACCAGCTACTGGGCCGGCGCGAGGAGCGCCAGCGCGAGCTCGACGCCGGCGGGACGCTCGACTTCCTCGACGCGACACGCGAGGTTCGCGAGGGCGACTGGCGGGTGGCCCCGGTGCCGGACGCGCTGGCCGACCGGCGGGTCGAGATCACCGGCCCGACCAGCCGCAAGATGGTCATCAACGCCCTCAACTCCGGGGCGCGCGGGTTCATGGCCGACTTCGAGGACGCGAACTCGCCGACCTGGGCGAACATGGCCGGCGGGCAGGTGAACCTGATCGACGCGGTCCGCGGGACGATCGCGCACGAGGAGGAGGGCAAGCAGTACCGCCTGGCCGAGGAGACCGCCACGCTGCTCGTCCGCCCGCGCGGCCTGCACCTGTCCGAGCGCCACCTGCTGGTCGACGGCGAGCCGGTCGCCGGCGCGTTCATGGACTTCGGGCTCTTCCTCCTCCACAACGCGGGTGAGCTGCTCCGCCGCGGCGCCGGCCCCTTCTTCTACATCCCCAAGCTCGAGTCCCACCTCGAGGCCCGCCTGTGGAACGACGCCTTCTCGCTCGCCGAGGACGCCCTCGGGCTCGACCGCGGCACGATCAAGGCGACGGTCCTGATCGAGACCATCCCGGCCGTCTTCGAGATGGACGAGATCCTCTGGGAGCTGCGCGACCACTCGGCCGGCCTCAACGCCGGGCGCTGGGACTACATCTTCTCGACGATCAAGCGCTTTCGCTCGCGCCCCGACTTCGTCCTGCCCGACCGCGCCAAGGTCACGATGACCGTGCCGTTCATGCGCGCCTACACCGAGCTGCTGGTCAAGACCTGCCATCGGCGCGGCGCCCACGCCATCGGGGGCATGGCCGCCGTCATCCCCAGCCGGACCGACGAGGAGGCCAACCAGCGCGCGTTCGCGGCCGTCCAGCAGGACAAGAAGCGCGAGGCGGGCGACGGCTTCGACGGCACCTGGGTCGCCCATCCGGACTCGGTGCCCGTGGCCATGGGGCCCTTCGACGAGGTGCTCGGAGGGCGGCCGAACCAACTCGAGCGCCAGCGCGAGGAGGTGCAGGTGAGCGCCGGCGAGCTGCTGGACGTTTCCGCCACGCCGGGTGAGATCAGCGAACAGGGGTTGCGCTCGAACGTGAACGTGGGCATCCAGTACATCTCCTCTTGGCTGCGCGGGAACGGCGCCGCCGGCATCTACGGGCTGATGGAGGACTCGGCCACGGCTGAGATCGCCCGGGCCCAGGTCTGGCAGTGGGTGCACCATGGGGCCACCCTCGACGACGGACGCCGGGTCACTCCCGAGCTC